>JBDSPC010000357.1:0-3113 GCA_039914485.1 Nocardioides sp. | reverse complement strand
GAGGGTGCCCTTGAGGTGGGCCATGGTGATGCCCTTGTCGACGACGAGGCCCTCGATCTGGTGGAAGACCGGCGAGTGCGTCGCGTCCACCTCGTCGGTGCGGTAGACGCGACCGGGGCAGACGACGTAGATCGGCGGCTCCTGGCTCAGCATCGTCCGCGCCTGGACCGGCGAGGTGTGCGTACGCAGCACCAGCGCGGCCTCGGCGGGCTCGAGCCAGAAGGTGTCCTGCATGGTGCGGGCGGGGTGGTCGGCACCCATGTTGAGGGCGTCGAAGTTGAGCCACTCGGCCTCGACCCACGGGCCCTCGGCGACGTCCCAGCCCATGGCCAGGAAGATGTCGGCGAGCCGCTCGGAGAAGGTCGTGATCGGGTGCCGGGCGCCGCGGCCGCGACGGTCGGTGGGGAGCGTGACGTCGACGCTCTCCTCGACCAGCATGCGCGCCTCGTGCTCCTCCTCGAGCACCGCGCCGCGCTCGCCGAGCGCCTTGTTGATCGCGCCTCGGGCCTGGCCGACCCGGGCCCCGGCCTCCTTGCGTGCCTGGGGCGGCAGCGCGCCGATCTCGCGGTTGGCGAGGGCGATCGGCGAACGGTCGCCGGCATGGTCGAGGCGGACCTGCTTGAGCGCGTCGAGGTCGGCGGCACCGGCGATGGCGGCGAGCGCCTCGTCGCGCATGCGCTCGACCTCTTCGGCCTTGAGCGGGGTGACCTCGACGGGGTCGTAGTCAGTGTTGGGGCCGGACATGGCTCCCTTTCCTCTGCGCAGTGTTGACGGCGCGATTGTAGAAGTGGGTCGGACGGGGGTTCTCCCCGGACCCGGCGACGTTAGGAGCGGTCGATCAGCCAGATCGACGGGCACCCGGACACCGTGCGGGTCCGGGGCGCAGAAATCGCTGACTGGGGCTCACATCCCTGACTCTACCCCGCGTCGGCACCGAGGTATTCGGCCATGATCGGTGAGCACGCGTCGGCCTGCGGCTCTCCGATGGCGACGGCCTTGGCCCGGACGCTCTCCATGTCCAGGTCCGCCAGCACATGCTCCGCACGCGAGCGGCCGAGGTTCCAGTCCAGCCGGCGTTCCTCCTGCGCGGGATCGACATCGTGGTACGGCAGGTCGCGGAGCGCGCACGCTGCGGCGTCGGCCGGCAGGCGGTCGGCGATCACGGGCGCCGCGTCGGCCGACAGCGACTGCAGGTAGGCGAGGTCGAGGTTGCCGGTCGACTCGTAGCGGTCGATGTTGCGCCCCGCCACCCAGGCGTCGGGGTTGATCGAGGCCAGTCCGAGGACCGCGACGGCGCCGGTGACGAGCGCGAGTCGCGGCAGCCAGCCGCCGTACCCGAGTCCCCCGACCACCATCACCAGCAGGACCAGCACGCCGAGCCAGCCCTCGAAGACGTCGACGGTCAGGCGCAGCGTGGTGAACCCGTAGCTCTCCTGGTAGAGGTTCATCCGGTGCAGCGCGGAGCCGACGACGACGAGGGTCAGAACGCACAGGAGCCCGAGCGAGCCGCGCATCCACAGCCGGTCGAGCGGCTCGTCCTTGACCTTGCGGGCGGCCGCCCAGACGACGAACAGGGTCAGCAGCGTGGCGATGGTGAGCTGTCCGAAGCCCTGGTGCACGTAGTCGGCGTAGGTCAGACCGGTCGTGTCCTCGACGTACTGGTGGCCGCCGAAGACGGCCGTGGCCTGCGCGACCAGGAACAGCACGAACACCGCGTCGACCAGCAGCACCGGGATCAGCCACTCGAACCTGTTGCCGAGCGCCTCGACCGGCCGCCGCGCCGGCTCGACCCTGGACGGGTTGAGGGCGAGGTAGGCGGCGCCCAGCGTGACCGCGAAGACGAGGCAGCCGACGAAGACTCGAGTGACGAGGTCGTTGAAGCTCAGGCTCGGCACCAGGACGTCGATCCAGGTCTTGAACAGCGCGTCGGCCGAGGCGAAGAGCGCCCCGAAGACGCCCAGGGCGATCAGGGAGACGACGACGGTCCGCACGATCGCGGGAGTCCGGCCACCGGTGCCGACGACCCGCAACGCGCGCCCGAACCACGGCAGTCCGCGCAGCGACGCCAGCGGCCACGAGATGCCGGCGAGGGCGAACCCGATCGGCGTCCGGGCATCGGTGACCCCGATCAGGAACACGCCTGCGGCGGCGAAGACCCCGAGCACCGCAATGCCCTCGGCGTCGAGCAGCATCAGCGGCAGCACGAGCAGCGCGGCGAGGACGGTGCACCCGATGGTGAACGCACTGCTGCGCAGCCGCGCGGTGAGGTATGCCGCTACGCCGGCGCCCACCAGCACGAGCACCCACGAGAGCCCGGGCTCGGTGAAGGTCATCGTTGCTCCGGCCAGGACGCCGACCAGGGCGGCCGCCACGACCACTCGCAGACCCGGCAGGCCGGGCCGCTCGGGCCAGAACGCTCCGAAGAAGGCGTCCATGCCGAGCGGCGGCCCGCCGACTCCGCCCGCCGGAACAGGGAATGGCGGATAGTTCACGGGCACCCGCGGAGCGGACGGAACAGTCGGTGGTGTCGGTGCAGGCATGGCGGCCTCCTGGGGCGGCTTCGGCTGATCAGTGAGGTCAGGCAGTTCGAGCCGGAGCAGGGCGCCGGTCTGACCCGGCGCGGGGTCGGTGAAGCGGAGGGTGCCGCCGTGCAGCTGCGCCACCCAGCGGGCGACGGCGAGGCCGAGCCCGGTGCCGCCGCCGGTGGCGTCGGTGCCGAAGCGCTGGAAGACGCGCTCGCGGTCGGTCTCGGCGACCCCGGGGCCACGGTCGGCGACCGTGAGCCACCAGCCGGTCGGCGTACGCGCGGCAGAGACCCGGACGGGCGAACCGGCAGGTGCGTGGCGTGCGGCGTTGTCGACGACGTTGACGAGGAGCTGTCGCAGCCGAGCCTCGTCAGCCTGGACGATCAGGTCGGCGGGGATCTCGAGGTCGAACTCCCCCGTGCGTCCGGCGGCAGCCACCTCGGCGATGCAATCGGCGACGAGTGCGCGCACCGGCACCGAGGTGGCCTGCAGTCGGGTGACTCCCGCCTCGAGGCGCGAGAGCTCGAGCAGGTCGGTGACCAGCCGGCGGAGGCGTTCGGCCTGCGCGAGCGCCCCGTCGAGGTGCTG
>JBDSPC010000451.1:0-2976 GCA_039914485.1 Nocardioides sp. | reverse complement strand
GATCTCGTAGTTGCCCTGGAGACTGAGGCGGTCGACGTTCGCCGTACCAACAGTGGACCAGTTGCCGTCGATCGTCGACGTCTTCGCGTGCACCATCGCGTCCTTGAAGCGGAAGATCCGGACGCCGGCGTAGAGCAGCTGCGAGAAGTAGCCGCGCGAGATCCAGTCGGCCACGATGTGGTTGGACTTGAGCGGCAGCAGCAGCCGCACGTCGACCCCGCGCTGGGCGGCGTCCTTGAGCGCGTCGACGAAGTCCTGGTCGGGAATGAAGTAGGCGTGCGTCATCCAGATGTTGCGGGTGGCGCGCTGGATCGCCTCGAGGTACATCGACCGGATCGGGAACATCCACAGTCGCGGGATGTTGCGCGCGAAGCGGATCCGCGGCTCCCACTCGGAGGCGGTCTCGAGCAGCAGCGGCCGCTCGCTGTGACCGATGCGCTTGCGGCGGTTGAGGTTCCAGAAGTCGGCGAAGGTGCGCTTCAGGTCCCACACCCCCGGACCCGTGATGCGCACGTGCGTGTCGCGCCACTCGGTGGCGTACGACGACCCGATGTTGTAGCCCCCGACGAACCCGACCTCCTCGTCGACGACCAGGATCTTGCGGTGGTCGCGGCCGTAGCGGCGCAGGTCCCAGAAGCGCCAGCCGGCCGACCAGATCGGGTAGCGGATGACCTTGATCGAGGGCGGGAAGCGCCGGAACCGCGACGAGACGACGGTGTTCGCGAAGCCGTCGTAGATGCAGTAGACCTCGACGCCGCGCTCCGCGGCCCGGATCAGCGCGGTCTTGAACCGCTCGCCGATGTCGTCGCCCTTCCAGATGTAGGTCTCGAAGAGGATCTGCTTCTTCGCCCCGTCGATCGCGGCGAGCATGTCGTCGTAGAGGTCCATCCCGAAGGTGTACGTCGTCAGCGTCCCCTCGCCGATCTCGACGGTGCGCGGCGGCGTGACCGGGAAGGGCTTGGGCTTCTTCCCACGCCGGCGGTAGGAGTCGACCAGCGAGAGCGCGATCGCGAGCGCGACCTGGAACCCGAAGACCGCGAGCAGCGTCCGGCGTACGGGCGTCAGGACGCGGGCAAGAGTCACGCGGTCAATCTAGCGAGGCGCTGCCAATTTGGGGGATGGCAGTACGGCGGAACCGGTCTAGCGTGGAACGGTCCTGAACCGAGCAGAGGGAGCCGCGGACATGGCAGTCGAACGTCGCACTGTGTTGAAGGGCAGCGCTGCCGCCGCCGTCGCCGCTCTCGCGGGCGGCCCGTTCCAGGGGCTGCTGGCCCCACCGGCTTCAGCGGTCGGCAGGAAGCCAGCGTTCCGCGAGCTCCGGGCGATTCCGGACCTGCGCGACGGCAAGGTGCGACTGCACCTGCCCGAGGGCTTCTCCTACCGCTCCTTCCACGACACCGAGTTCCCGGTCACGCTGGACGACGGCACCCGGCTGCCCGGTCGCCATGACGGCATGGGCGCCTTTGTGGGCCCCCACGGCAACGTCGTGCTGGTCCGCAACCACGAGGTCACGAATGCGCCCAACACTGCGGCGTTCGGGCCAGGGACGCCGTACGACGCCCAGGCGGGTGCCGGCACGACGACGATCGAGGTGACGCCGTTCGGCGAGGTGGTGAACGCCCACACCAGTCTCAACGGCACGATGTTCAACTGCAGCGGCGGTGTGATGCCGTGGGGATCGTGGATCACCTGCGAGGAGACGATCAACGGGCCCGACGTCGGCCCCGACTTCACCGGCGCCTCCAACGTCGGGCTGCTGAAGCCGCATGGCTACATCTTCGAGGTGCCGGCGGGCGGCCAGAGCGACCGGCAACCCATCACCAGTGCCGGTCGGTTCCCGCACGAGGCGGTGTCCTTCGATCCGGTCGACGGGATTCTCTACCTGACGGAGGACAACTTCGAGTTCCCCTCCGGCTTCTACCGCTACCGCCCGGCCACGAACCCCATGAAGACCGGCAAGCTCGACAACGACGGTCATCTGCAGATGCTTGCAATCAAGGGTCAGCCGAACCTCCACCTCGAGGCCAGGCAGCGGCTGCGTGCCACCTACCAGGTCGAGTGGGTCGACATCGACGAGCCGAACCCGACCTTCCCCTACACACCCGGCCAGGTCGCCCCGACCTCGAACGACGCGGCGCTCGTGGCGGTCGGCGACCAGGGTCGCGCACGAGGGGCTGCACTCTTCTCCCGGCTCGAGGGCCAGGTGTACGACAACAACGTCGTCTACTTCACCTCGACCCAGGGCGGTGGCCCCGGGGAGGACGACTCCGATGACGACAACGCCAACGGGTTCGGGCGGGGCAACGGCCAGGTCTGGGCCTACCACTGCCGCTCGCAGACGCTGCAGATCCTCTACCAGGCACCCGTCGACCCGGCCGAGGCCAACCTGCGCTTCGACTTCCCGGACAACATCACGACCAGCGCCCGGGGCACGCTCGTGGTCTGCGAGGACAGCACGGTGGACAACTACATCCGCGGGCTGTCCCGCGGCGGCCAGCTCTGGGACATCGCGATGAACCGCCTGGTCAGCCAGCTGACCGGCCTGCCGCGGTTCGGCGACGAGTTCGCCGGGTCGACGTTCTCGCCGGACGGGCACACGCTGTTCGTCAACATCCAGTCCAGCCGCGGCATGACGTTCGCGATCTGGGGGCCGTGGGAGCGGATCGGGGTCTGATCCCAGCCCGCCCGATCGCGGCGCGGACGGGCCGTTGTCGGTGGTCGCCCGTACGCTCGCCCCATGCGTCCAGTGACAGATCTCGAACGTCGTGTCGCCCCCTTCAAGGTCGTCTCCGACTACGTCCCGTCCGGCGACCAGCCGACGGCGATCGCGGAGATCGTCGAGCGGATCGGCGGCGGCGAGCAGGACGTCGTGCTGCTCGGCGCGACCGGCACCGGCAAGACCGCGACCGTGGCCTGGGTCGCGGAGCAGCTGCAGCGTCCGATGCTGGTGCTGCAACCCAACAAGACGCTGGCCGC
>JBDSPC010000338.1:0-11283 GCA_039914485.1 Nocardioides sp. | reverse complement strand
CGACGAGGGCGGCCATCGCGAAGATGATGATGGCCATGATCGCGGTCAGCACGGCCACCGCGCCGCGCTCCTCCCTGTCGTGTCGGACGTTCGAGCTCATACGACGCACCACGATGACCAACTCCCGCTTGGCAAGGTGTCCTCGACAGACAACGCTCCTGTTGGGGGGAGCTCCTCAGTTTCGATGGACGTCGTTACGACGGATCGCACGTCGTTGGGCATCGGCACGAACTTGATGACGCCGGGGTTGGGGATGTAGGCGCACACCACGAGCGGCTTGCCCTTCACCCATCCGTTCGGCGCGTAGACCTTGACAAGCGGGGTACCTATCAACGCGCCGATCTCCCGTTTGGTCTGGCATTGAAGCCGGACAAGAGAGTCGCCGGTATTGCAACTAGTCGTAGTCCCGAACTTTGAGACGACACCCTGCCGGGCGGCCTCGCGAACGCCTTGGCGAACGCTGACGGTGTCGGTGAAGAGGAGGCCGTAGTCGACGATGCCGAAGAAGAGGGCGATGAGGATCGGCGCCACGAGGGCGAACTCGACGGCCGCTGCCCCGCGGTCGTCGCGGTTCCGCCGACGGTGACCAAGCATGACAACTCCCTCTGTGGGCGCTCGAGGGGATGCGCCCAGCCTTGAGGGTAGGGATACGGGGGCACTGTTGAATGGCTCGTCACCCGAAATGGTTCGAGCTAGTCACCCCGAGTGATCATTTGTGACTAGGCGTCGCCACTCACCGGCTGATGGCGACCTGACGCAAGCCGCCGTCGCAGGCGTCACCGAGGTTGCACTGGACCACCGTCACACCGGTCACCTCCTGCACGAACTTGAGGAACAGACGGACTGTCTCCTTGGGCTTCTGGTTGGGCGCAGGCGTGCCATCGGGGTTCCACGCGGGGAGGCAGGCGTTGTTGGCGTTCGAGCAGCCCAGCAGCGTGGCGTAGGAGTCAGTGAAGGTGTTGCCGGCGCAGTCGCCGGTGTTGGAGGTGTCGGAGCCCTTGTCGTACATGTGATAGCCGCAGACCACCACGGCCGCCAACTTGAAGACGGGGTAGACGCGTCCCGACCCAGATCCGTCCACCGTCGTTGGGTCGCAGGTTGGGAGGGCACAGAAGACCGGGACGACGATCGTCTCGCCGAGCACGTCCCCCCAGGCCGCGACCGGCTCCGGGTTCTGGAGGCTGCTGTTGCCGGTGTCGGCGTCCAGGCACGACAGGCCGACATGCGCTTGCGTGCTGCAGTGGGCCGTGAGGGAGGTGGAGAGGGCAGTCGGTGACGAGGCGTCCTGGGGATCGACGACTTCTGCTCCGGTCGGACAGCCGTCGCGGATGGCGGCGGCGATCTCGTGCGGATTCATGCCCGACGCCGAGGTGCCCGGGCAGCTCATGAACCACCAGTTACCGCCACCCTGCGCGCTGGGGCATCCCGACCCGGCGTGGGCCTGCCCGGGCATCTTGACCTCGAGGACGCCCGTTGGCATCGAGGTCGCCGCTGGCACGTCGAGCGAGCACAACCCGTAGGGACGGAGCTTGAGGTCGCTGCCGGGGACGTAGACCACAGCGCTCGCCCGGCGTTCGGTCTGGATCTCTGGACCGACCGCGCTCCGGCCGAACACCGTCGGTGTGACCCCGCTGGCGCTGTAGGTGACCTCAAGAGCGCCCTTGTAGGGACCCGACGTGAGACACGTGACGTCGAAGTCCTCCTTGACCTGCTCCGGTCGGTTGATCTCCGCGATGTCCTCCGCGATGTCCTCGGCTTCGTCCGAGAAGTTCGCGGCCAGCTGCGCACACGTGCCGGGTTCAGCCGCGAAGCGCTTGGCGGCCGCCAGTGCGGCCGCATCGGCGGCGGTCTGCAGCTGGCGCTTCGAGGTGTAGGCCATGCCCAGGTCGACCACGAAGGCGGACAGGATGAGAAGGACTACGGCCACGATCGCGACCAGGATTGCGACGACGCCGCGCTCGTCACGCCGGCGGCGCCTCACTTGTACTCGCACCGGAAGACTCCCTCGCCGGCGATGTCCAGGCCGCTGGGAACGCCTGGGATCGGGATCGGGACCACGAAGTTGCTGCGATACGTCAGGGTGACAGTCAGATCGGTCGTGGCCGTCGAGTCGGCGCAAGGCCTCGCGCACGTCCCGGTCGCGCCCGTGAGCGCGTAGGCAGGATCTGCTGGCGCCATACCGATCGTCTGTGCCGCGTTGCGCGCCTCCGCCTCGATGTCGCCGCACGCTCGGCCCTCGACGTCGACGACGGCGAAGCGAGCTGCCTGGCGCGCACTGTTGCTGAGCGACAGCTGCTGGGCGAGCACGATGCCAATGTTGACGATGCCGAAGAAGAGCACCACGAGGATGGGCACGACGAGCGCGAACTCGACTGCGACCGCACCGCGCTCCTGGTGGTGCCGTCGAGGGTGACCGGACATGTTGCCCCCTACGAAGTTGGGGCGAGGCTAGGTTGCCGCGACACAGTTCCTGATCAGACTTCGGCTCCGATACCCCAATTGGAGTACCCGACCTCCAAGTGCGACAGGATCTGACCGTGACCTCAGCACTCGAGCCAGTCTGGATCGGCGTGGACGTCGGCGGCACCAAGGTGCTGGCGGGCGTGGTGGACGACGCCGGGACAGTGCTGGCGACGGCTAGACGGGCCACACCAGGACGAAGGGTCGACATCCGACAGGTCGAGGACGCCCTCAAGGCGGCTGTGCTCGAGGTCGCTGACGGACGCCCGATCGCCGGCGTCGGCGTTGCTGCCGCCGGCTTCGTCGACGCCGCGGGCGAGCGCGTGATGTTCGCCCCGCACCTGCCCTGGCAGGGAGAGAACGTCCGCGCGCGTCTCGAGGAGCGCTGGGGTGTTCCCGTCGTCCTCGACAACGACGCCAACTGCGCGGCTCTCGCCGAGTGGCGGTACGGCGCAGCGCGGGGCGCCGACTCGGCGATCGTCGTCACCATGGGCACCGGTATCGGCGGCGGGATCCTGATGGCCGGCCAGCTGGTGCGCGGCGCCAACGGCATGGCGGGTGAGTTCGGGCACATGCAGGTCGTGCCCGACGGTCACCCGTGCGAGTGTGGCGGCCAGGGCTGCTGGGAGCAGTACTCCTCGGGCAACGCCCTCGTCCGCTTCGCGCGCCAGCGCATGGGGGAGCAGCCCTCGGTGCTCGAGCAGGCGACCGGTGGCAACCCGGACCGGGTGACGGGACCGATGGTGACCGAAGCAGCAGAAGCCGGCGACATGGTGGCGCGTGCGGCCTTCGCCTCGGTCGGCGACTGGCTGGGTGTCGGGGTGGCCAACCTCGTGGCTGCCTTCGACCCCGAAGTCGTGGTCATCGGTGGCGGAGTCTCGCAGGCGGGCGACCGATTGCTCGAGCCTGCCCGCAACGCCCTGCAGCGCTCACTGGTCGGGGCGGCACACCGCGCCGTACCACCGATCGTTTCCGCCATGCTCGGACCCGAGGCCGGGCTGGTGGGCGCAGCAGAGCTCGCCCGGCGAGCCGGCGATCAGCCCCGGCGGTAGCCCGGGATCAACTCGAGCGCGAGCTGCTCGAGGAAGAGGCCGACGTCGGTGACGATGCCCTTGGCCTGGCTCGAACCGCGGTCGGCGAGCTTGGTGACCGTCGCCGGGTTGATGTCGACGCAGACCAGCGGGATGGACGCCGGCAGGATGTTGCCGGTCGCCACCGAGTGCAGCATGGTCGCCACCATCAGGCAGAAGCCCACATCGTTCAGCTCGGCTCGCATCGCGCGCTGGCCCTCGATGACGTCGGTGTAGACGTCAGGCAGCGGACCGTCGTCGCGGACCGATCCGACGAGCACGAAGCGCTTCTCGTGCTTGACCAGGGCGTGCATGATGCCGCCCGTCAGGACGCCGTTGTCGACCGCGGCCTTGATCGAACCCTGCTTGCGGATCGTGTTCAGGGCGCGGATGTGGTGCTCGTGGCCGTGCTCGACACCCCGGCCCATGGCCAGGTCGACGCCCAGGCTGGTGCCGTAGAGCGACGACTCGATGTCGTGGGTGGCCAGCGCGTTGCCGGCGAACAGGATGTCGACGTACCCCGCGTTGACCAGCTCGACCATGGCGGGTGCGGCACCGGTGTGCACGACACCCGGGCCACCGACCCAGAGCACGTACTTGCCGGCCGCCTTCGCCTCGCGCATGCCGTCGGCGACCTGGCGCACCAGCACCGCCTGCGGCTTCTCGCTCGACACGTCGGAGTCCATGAAGCCGAACGAGTCGCTGCCCTTCTCGATCACGGGCGAGGTGACCTTGATGCCGGAGGCACCGGTCACGACGTTCATGCCGACCTTCACGTCCGACATCGGCAGCGTGTAGACGCGCTCACCGTCGACGATCAGGCCGCAGTCCATCTCGGGGTTCTCCACGTCGAGCCACTTGCCGCCCAGACGGATCTTGGTGGCGAGGTTGGTGGTGGAGTAGAAGCCGTCGGGGAAGACGCCGTCGAGGTCGGCGACGCTGACCGAGGCCTCGCCCGGGTCGACCTGGTTGACGCCGCGGGTCTGCAGCCGCATCAGCAGTCGTTGCAGGGACTCGTCGTCATCGGCCGTCACGACGATCATGGCCCGACTGATGTCGGACGCCTCGTGACCGACGTCGAACCGGTCGATGACGTAGTCACCGTCGTACTCCCGGATGTCGTCGAGGATGCGGGAGAGAATCCCGCTGTCCATCAGGTGGCCGGTGACTTCGACGCTCTCGCTCACACTCACGACGCGACTGTAACGGCTGGCACGAGCAGTTCGCATTGCCCCACGGAGCAGTCCGGGCGCTGACATACTCGCCGCCGTGAGTGCGCGCAGCAAAAGTCCCCAGGTCGCAGCCCGGGAGACGGATCGCGCGAGTCCTGCAAACGTTGCGGTGACGCATGCTCTGCACCCCTGGACGCGAACCCTGGTTGCGCTCTGCGCAGCCTTCGCGCTGTTCCAGTTCGCCCAACACCGTCCGATCCTGTTGGCGCCAGCCATCTCGGCCGCGCTCGCGGTCGCAGCGCTGGCCACGCTGGCCACGGGCTGGCGCCGGGCCGGCGGCGAGCGGGTGGCCCTGTGCGTGCTCCTCGTGGCTGTGACGATCGGGGCGATGGTGACCGCCGCCTCAACGTCCTTCCTGCAGTTCTGGGGGCCGGCGACCAGCGTCGTGTCCCTGGTCCTGGCGTTCGCCGGGATCGCCTCAGCCCTGGTCCCGGGTCGGTGGGGAATGGCCGCCTTCACCGTGCTGCTGATCACCTTCGCGGTTGTAGTCCTGGGTCATGTTGCTCAGGCGACGACGGTGATCGACGTCCAGGCCTTGCTTGAGAACGGAATCGATGCGGCGCTGGCGGGGAATTCGCCGTACGCCATCACCATCCCCAACCCTTATTCGGCGGCCGAGTCGGAGCAGTACTTCGGACCGGGCGTGGTGGAGAACGGGCGCGTCCTGTTCGGGTACCCGTATCTGCCGGCGCCGTTGGTGCTCGACGTCCCCGCGCACTTGCTCGGTGACGTCCGGTGGGCTCACGTCGCGGCCGTGCTCGCGGCGGGCGTGCTCGCGTGGCGGCTTGCGTCGGACCGGATCGGACGGGCCGCGGCGGTCCTGATCGTGGTCAACCCCCTGACCGCCAACGTGCTGATCTCCTACTGGATCGAACCCGTGATGGTGTTCTTGCTGTCGTTGACGGTCTGGGGCATGACGCGTGGCGGTCGCGGGACCGCGGTCGCGATCGGTCTGCTGTTCGCCTCGAAGCAGTTCGCCGTGTCCTGGATCCCGGCGTTGTGGTCGGTGGCCAGGAGCAGCGGCTGGCGCACGGTCGGGGCGGCGGCAGCCGTGGGCGCACTCGTTGTCGGCGCCTTCGTGCTCTGGGATCCGGGCGCCTTCGTGCACTCAGCGATCGACTTCCATCTCCAGCAGCCGTTTCGCCGCGAATCCATGTCCCTTCTACCCGGCCTTGACGACTGGCTCGGCCCCCTGCCGGCATGGGTGCTGGCGGCCGCCCCACTTGCGGGCCTGGTGGCGTCACTCATCGTTGCTGTTCGGGCGAGGCCCGGACCGACGGCGTTCGCGCTCGGAGTAGGACTCTCCTTGCTCGTCACCGTCCTGCTTTCGAAGCAGGCACACATGAACTACTACTACCTGGCGGGCGCAGCTCTGCTGCTTGCGGTCATCACCTGGCCCCGCGACGACCCGATGCCGGAGGGTGACGATCAGATGCGCGAACCGTCGTCCCAGGGCTCGCGCGGCGTCTGAGACATCGTCGCGACGAGATAGCCGAAGCCACCGACGAACCAGGCGATCAGCAGGTAGTCGATCAGGGACGGCAGGTCGATGCTGAACACCAGCGCGACCAGCACGAGCACCGGTGCCCCGAAGAGTCCAGCCCACGCGACGGCCCGCTTGGGCTCGGGCCGGGGGAGCGGCGGCGGGGGTGGCGGGACGAACCGCTCCGCCTCGTCGTACGCCGCAGCGCGCACGTCGACCGGGGACGGATCCGGCTCCGGAGTTGGTGTGACCGGCGGCGCGACAGGCGCCGGCTCGTCGAGCTCGACCCGGTCGCCGAAGTTGTCGACGATCGCTCGCCACGCCTCGTCCTGCGCGCGCTCGCCGTCACCCGATCCAGTCACGGGAGAAACGTTACCCGTGACAGGGCAACCCTCGGGGTTTCGTGACGGTCGCTGCGCGGACGGGGCCGTCAGCCAGCGGTGACGCGGGCGATGAAGTCGGCCGACTCGTTGAAGATCTGCGGAGCGTCGTTGTCGAGGGTGGCCACGTGGTAGCTCTCGGGCAGGCTGACCTCGGTGAACTCCCGCGACGAGACGGACTTCTTGATGATCGCCAGTGACGTCTCGTCGACGACGTGGTCCTCGGCGGACTTGAAGAGCAGGATCGGCGAGGTGATCTTCGCCAGGTCGGCGCGCAGCGGCTTCCAGCCGTGCCACATCATCGAGTAGGCGGCCTTGAGCGGCGTCTTGGGATAGCCGTACTCGTCCTGACCGGGCTTCTTGATGTCGTTGACGATCCCGGGGAAGGCGCCGACCAGGAAGCGCAGCACCGGCAGCGCCTTGACGTCGAGTCGGGTCGTGTTCACGGCCGGGTTGACCACGACGACGCCGGCCACCTCGTCCGGCCGGTCGGCGGCCAGGCGCAGGGCGAGCGCGCCGCCGAGCGAGAGGCCGCACACCACGACGGCGTCGTTCTCGGCGCGGAGCTTGTCGAAGGACGCGTTCAAGGTGTCGACCCAGTCACGCCAGCCGACCTTGTTCAGCTCCGGCCAACGCGTGCCGTGGCCGGGCAGCAGAGGTAGCTCGACCGCAAACCCGCGCTCGGCCAGCGACTCGGCCCAAGGCCGCATGGAAGCGGGTGAGCCGGTGAAGCCGTGGCTCACCAGGACTCCGATCTTCCTGCCGTCGGTGAGATCGGGGCGGGCGGGTGCGGAGAACGGCTCGGCCGTCGGCTGGATCAGCATGGGCAGATTGTGCACCAGGCGGACACCCCTGCGAGGGCTGCTCGCCAGATGGGTATCGAGGCTAGGCTCACCGCGTGCTGTATTGGTTCTTGAAGTGGGTCGCCATCGGGCCCATCCTTCGCGTCGTCTTCCGCCCCAAGGCCTACGGCGTCGAACACGTCCCGTCGGAAGGTCCGGCGATCCTGGCGAGCAACCACCTCTCCTACGCCGACTGGCTGTTCATGCCGCTGACCCTGCCGCGGCGGGTGACCTTCGTGGCGAAGGCGGAGTACTTCACCTCGCCCGGGATCAAGGGCTGGTTCCAGAAGAAGTTCTTCGCCGGCTCCGGCCAGGTGCCCATCGACCGCTCCGGCGCCAACGCCGCCGAGGGTGCGATGAAGTCGGCCATGAAGATCCTGGCCGAGGGTGACCTGTTCGGCATCTACCCCGAGGGCACCCGCAGCCACGACGGCAAGCTCTACCGCGGCAAGACCGGCGTCGCCCGGCTCGCCCTGGAGTCGAAGGCCCCGGTCATCCCGTGCGCGGTCGTCGGCACCGACGTGGTGGCACCGACCGGCAAGGTCTTCGGCCAGTGGACCCGTCCGGTCGTCCGGTTCGGCCCGCCCCTGGACTTCTCCCGCTACGCCGGCCTCGAGAACGACCGCTACATCCTGCGCGCCGTCACCGACGAGATCATGTACGAGGTCATGCGGCTCTCCGAGCAGGAGTACGTCGACATGTATGCGTCGAAGGCCAAGGACCTCGCCCGCGACCAGGCCAAGGCGGCAGCGGCCGCCCCGAAGGATTCGGCCGAAGGGCCGGACTCGCCACCCTCGGAGAAGAAGGCGTCCTGACTCCGGGTACTGCCGTCGAGGACAGGCTCTTCCGGGCGCTCGCCCTCGTGCGGGTCGTCGTCACGATCAACCTGCTCGTCCTCAACCTCTACCGGCGCAACAACTACGACCACCCGTGGGCAGCCGTGGTGGCGATCGCGGCGCTGGTCGCGTGGACGGGCTACGCGATCTGGGCCTCGACGAGCGCCCGTCGCCGTACGACCGCCTTCATCGTCCTCGACCTCGCCTGGGCGGTCGGTGCGATCGCGGCGACCCCGCTGCTCAAGGGGGCCGACTACAACGCCACCATCCCGGGCTTCTGGGTGATGGGCGCGCTGCTGGCGTGGGCGATCCACTGGCACTGGCAGGGCGGCCTGATCGCGGGCGCGCTCCTCTCGATCACCGACCTGGTGCTGCGCGACAGCATCGACCAGGCCAACTACGGCAACGTCTTCCTGCTGATGATCGGCGGCCCGATCGTCGGCTACATGTGCGAGTCCCTGCAGCGGATGGCCGCCGAGCGCGACGCCGCTGAACGCGCGGCCGCCGCTGCCGAGGAACGGACCCGCCTCGCTCGTGCCGTGCACGACGGGGTGCTGCAGGTGCTGGCGTTGGTCCAGCGCCGCGGCACCAGCTCTGATGACCCCGAGATCGCCAAGCTCGCCACGCTCGCCGGTGAGCAGGAGCGGGTGCTGCGGTCCCTGATCCGCCAGCAGGGCACGCTCACCACCGGACCGGCTGTGCGCGACCTCGCCGGGATGCTCGAGGAGCTCGGCACCGGTCACGCGTTGCGCGTCGAGGTGGCCACGCCGGGTGTGCCCGTCCCGCTTCCGAGCGAGGTGGCGCGCGAGCTCGTCGCCGCCGTCGGCTCGTGCCTCGACAACGTCGCCACGCACGTCGGCCCGGACGCGCGTGCGTGGGTGCTGCTCGAGGCGCTCCCGGACGAGGTCGTCGTCTCGGTCCGCGACGACGGTCCCGGGATCCCCGCCGGTCGCCTCGAGTCCGCCGTCGCTGAAGGGCGACTCGGCGTCAGCGAATCGATCCGCGGCCGGATCTCCGACCTGGGCGGTACGGCGACGCTCGACACGGGCCCGCACGGAACCGAGTGGGAGCTGACGGTGCCTCGGCTACCCGAGCACCGACAGGATCGATGAGTAGTCATCGGTCCAGTGAACGAGGCGGGAGTGGTCGAGGGCTCGCCAATCATCGCGTGCTCGCAGTGATGCGGCCGCGCCCTCGTCACGGGTGAGGACCACCCAGCGACTCTCTGTCGCGCCAACGCCGCTGCCGCCCCGACCAATGGCGGCATGCCAGCCGAGGTCCTCCTCGGCGGCCGCCAGCACCGGCTCGAGGTCGAAGACCCGGTTGCTGATGTGCACGACCAGGGCGCCGTCCTCGCGCACCCGGTCGGCGAAGCCGGCGAGGGCCTCTCGCGTCAGCAGGTGGACGGGGATGGAGTCGGAGCTGAAGGCGTCCAGCACCATCAGGTCGTAGGAGCCACTGGGGACCTGGTCGACCAGGAGTCGCCCGTCTCCCACCTCGACGTCGATGTCGCCGCGTGAGTCCTCGATGAACGAGAACATCTCCGGGTCGGCGGCCAGGTCTGCGATCTCACCGTCGATCTCGAAGAAGGTCATCCGGTGCCCGGGTTCGCCGTAGGCGGCCATCGTGCCGGCGCCGAGGCCGACCACCCCGACGTCGTTCGACTCCCAGGTCTCGAAGACGGCGCCCAGGGGGCCCGAGCGGGCGAAGTAGGCCGTGGGCTCGGTGCGCAGGTCGAGGTCGGTCAGCTGCTTGCCGTGCGCCGTGGTGCCGTGTGTCAGGACGCGCTCCCCGGGCAGGTCGAGGACCTGGTAGGCGCCGAAGAAGGTGCGTTCCGTGGCGACGGCAGCGGACTGGGCGTTCAGGCCGACGGCGAGGAAACCGAGGGCCAGGAAGACGGCCGCTGGGATGGGGACCTGACTCACCCACCACCCGGCGAGGGCGCACGCCGCGAGGCCGATCGCGGCGAGGACCGTGGAACGGCCGGCCAGCGCGGACAGCGCAAGCGCCAGGACCATGCCGACGGGCAGCAGAAGGGCGGTGACGGCAATCACAGTGAAGGCAGGGTGATAGCGATCGCTCAGCCACTTCGGCGCGGAGGTCAGCCCGATGAGGAGCAGCGGCACGGCGGCGAGCGTGAAGCCGTACTCCCACACCCGGTTGAAGACGAGCGGCGCAACCAACCCGTTGAGCAGGCCACCGACGGCTCCGCCGACGGCGACCACGACGTAGAAGCCGGTCAGGTGGTCGGGCTTCGGGCGGGTGGTCGCCAGGCGGGCGTGGGCCGCGTAGCCGACCACGGCCAGCGTGCTCAGGTGCACGGCGATGCTGAGCAGGACCGGCATGTGAACGCCCGACACGATCAGCAGGGCGCTGACGAAGGCCAGTGCCGTGGCGAGCCGCGTCACCGCGACGGGTGTGGTTCGGCTGGCCCTGGCGAACGCCCCGACGAAGGTCGCGAGGTAGATGGCAAGCGGCAGCACCCACAGGAGCGGGATCGCGGCCACGTCAGTGGAAAGGTGCGCGGTCACGGCCAGCATCAGCGACGACGGCAGGAAAGCCAGTGCGGCCCAACCGAGAACCCGTCGAGTGGTGGGGCGCGCGGTGACGTGCACGGCCTCCGGGGCGATCGATGGTGCACCACCGCGGGTGACCACGAGGCCACAGGCAGCGACGAGCACGGCGAAGACAGCGAAGCCGATCGACCACGACCACCGCTGTTGTGTGACGGTCAGGTGCGGCTCGATCAGGAATGGATAGGCCAGCAGGCCGCCGAAGCTGCCCAGGTTGCTCGCCGCGAACAGGAAGTAGGGATCCTGCGCCCGGGGCCCGTCGGTCCACGCATACCACCGCTGGAGCAGCGGACCGGTGGTCGAGAGAACCAGGAAGGGCATCCCGATCATCACGGCGAGCACTCGCAGCAACCACAAGGTGGGACTCGCATCGTCCGCAGGAGCGGCCTGCGAGGGCAGCGCGAGCG
>JBDSPC010000450.1:0-11105 GCA_039914485.1 Nocardioides sp. | reverse complement strand
CACCGGCCCGTCAGCCGGGTTCGTGGGGAGCCGACCGTGGCTGCCGCGGACCGGCGCGGGGTCGAGCGGCACGACGCTCATGGCGTAGCGCAGGCCGACCTTCTTCCTCACCAGCCCGGCGGCGGCCCGGGCCCTCACCCATCTGTCCTCGGGATCGAAGAACAGCTCGGCCGGGTCGTAGCCGGGCTTCTTGTGGATCTCCACGGCCCGGGCGAAGTCCGGAGCCAGCTCGTCGTCGAGCCAGTAGTAGTAGGTGAACCACGCGTCCGGGGCCGCGACCAGCACCAGGTCACCGGCTCGGTCGTGGTCAAGGCCGTACGCCGCCTGGCCGGCGCGGTCCAGCACCTCCTCGACACCGTCGAGGTCGGTCAGGAGTCGCCGTACGTCCTCGAGGTCCTGGGGGTCGCGGACATAGACGTGCGCGACCTGGTGGTCGGCCACGGCGAAGGCCCGCGAGGTCCACGGGTCGAGGAGCTCGCCGGTGGGGTTGGTGTGCACGTGCAGCAGCCCCGCCCGACGCAGGGCACGATTGACGTCGACGGGACGCTCGACGGCAGTGATGCCGTATTCGCTGAGCACGACCACCGTCACGCCCTGGCGCTCGGCGTCGTCGAGCAGCGGTGCCAGCGCGGCATCC
This sequence comes from Nocardioides sp., assembly GCA_039914485.1. Classification (GTDB taxonomy): domain Bacteria; phylum Actinomycetota; class Actinomycetes; order Propionibacteriales; family Nocardioidaceae; genus Nocardioides. The sequence continues at coordinate 10,468 of JBDSPC010000450.1, read as the reverse complement.
GTGTCGTGCGCGGCCTGCACCGCTTCGGCCGAGTCGGGCCCGAACCGCTGGAGGTCGTAGTCGAGGTGCGGGACGTAGACCAGGGTGAGGTCGTGCTCGGGCATCAGCTCCCGGGCAGCACCGACGATCCACTCGCTGCTCCGGATCGACGCCGTGGGACCCCAGTAGTGGAACAGCGGGAAGTCACCCAGGCGATCGGTCAGGCGGTCGTGCACCTCCGGCGGCCAGGTCCAGCAGTCGGGGGCCTTGCGGCCGTCGTGGTGGTAGACGGGCCGCGGCGTGACCGTGGTGTCGACGTCGGCACCCATGGCATACCACCAGCACACGTTCGCGACGCGGTGACCGGGATCGACCTCGCGGATCGCGTCCCACACCTTCGGGCCCTCGACGAGCGCGTTGTGCTGTCGCCAGAGCAGGACCTCGCCGAGGTCGCGGAAGTACCACCCGTTGCCGACGATCCCGTGCTGCTTCGGCAACCGGCCGGTGAGGAAGGTCGACTGGACCGAGCAGGTGACGGCCGGCAGCACCGTCCCGAGCTCGGCCTCGAAGCCGCTGGCGGTGACGGCCCGCACGCGCGGCATGTGCTCGAGCAGTCGCGGCGTCAGCCCGACCACGTCGATGACCAACAGACGACTCATGCTGCACTCCCGGTGATCTGCTCGAGCCCGTGCTCCAGCAAGCGGTCCCGCACCCAGGCGACTTCGGCGGCGATGCCCGTCACCAGCCCCTGGGCGTCGGTCGGTCGGCTGGCCTCCGGCAGCACGGACCACGTGTAGGTCTCCACCTCGACGTGCCGCGTGACCGGGTGGTCACCGCCGACGAGGGCACCCAGGGAGTCCGCCAGGTGCGCGCTCGTCGAGGTCAGGGGGGCAGCCGGTTCGGCGTGAACCGGCACGTGGAAGTGCACGCGCCAGGGATGCTTGCCCGGCAGCGGCCGACGGCCACCCAGGGCGGCAGGCAGGTCGTCGCGTCGCTCGACCCGGGCGCCCCGCGGCTCTCGCACCTGGTGCAGGAACCGGTCCTCGGCGTACGCCGCCAGCGCGGCCCGCACCTCGGGCGAGGACGGGTCCTGCGCATGCAGCGCGGCCGACGCCTGGGCCTTCACCACGGACAGCCCGGCCTCGGTCACCCGGCGCACCGCGTCGGCGCCCTCCTCGAACCCGGTGGCGAGGTGGCAGGTGTCGAGGCACACGCCGATGGTGTCGGTGTCGACGAGACCCGCCAGTCGCTCGACCGCGTCCGCGGTCGTGTCGATGACGCAGCCCGGCTCGGGTTCGAGGCCGACCCGGATGGGTCGGCCGGCCTCGGCGCTGATCTTGCCCAGCGCCTCGGACAGCTCCCCGAGGCGCTGCCGGGCGGTGGCGTCGCGGTCGGCGAGCCAGGGCGATCGCCAGCCGAGCGGCACCGTGGAGATGCTGCCCTCGGCCGCGTCCTCGGGCAGCAGCCGCGCCAGCACGGTGGCGCAGTCGACGGTGTAGTCGAGGCGGCCCGTCTCCGACCAGTCCGGGTGGTAGACGGCGCGCTTGACCACCTCGTCGTGGAAGCCGGCATACGGGAAGGCGTTGAGCGTGACGACCTCGAGCCGCAGGTCGTCGAGCTCGCGCCGGAAGTCGGTGAGGGCTGCGGGGTCCCGCGCGAGCACCCGGGCGGCGTGCGCCGGCAGCCACAGGCCCACCCCGAGCAGGTCGGCGCCGAGCGACGTGCGGATCCCGGCGGCGTACTCCCGAAGCTGTGAGAGCAGCCCGTCGACCGTCTCGGCCGGGTGCACGTTGCTGCAGTAGGCGAGGTGGACGACGCTGCCGTCCGGGTGCCGGAACCTCATGCCCGCTCACCGCGCAGCAGCGAGTTGCCCTCGAAGGTCGCCGTGGTGTCCGCGTCGGGGGCCTCGAGCAGGAGGCGTCCGCTCTGGCCGTAGAACTCCACCGGGTTGCGCCACAGGACCTTGTCCACGTCGTCGTCGCTGAATCCTGCGGCCAGCATCGCGCGACCGGTGGCCGCGGTGGTGAGCGGGTCGCTGCGACCCCAGTCGGCAGCGGAGTTGACCAGCACCTTGTCCAGGCCCCGGCGCTGCAGGATCGCGACCATCCGGTCGGGATCCATCTTGGTGTCGGGATAGATGGAGAAGCCGACCCAGCAGCCGGCATCGTCGACCACGTCGACGGTGACCTCGTTGAGGTGGTCGACCACGACCATCTCCGGGGCGAGTCCGGACTCCACGACCAGCTCGAGCGTGCGTCGTGTGCCGGCCAGCTTGTCCTGGTGCGGGGTGTGCACCAACGCCGGCAGCCCGTGCTCGCCGGCCATCTCCAGCTGCCGGGCGAAGGCCTTCTCCTCCTCGGGCGTCATCGAGTCGAAGCCCACCTCGCCGACGGCGACGACACCGTCCTTGGCGAGGTAACGCGGCAACAGGTCGAGCACCGGGGCGCAGCGCGGGTCGTTGGCCTCCTTGGGGTTGAGCGCGATCGTGCAGTGGTGCGCGATGCCGAACTGCGCGGCCCGGAACCTCTCCCAACCGAGCAGGGCGTCGAAGTAGTCGATGAACGACTCGACACCCGAGCGAGGCTGGCCCAGCCAGAACGCCGGCTCCACCACGGCACGCACCCCGGCGGCGTACATCGCCTCGTAGTCGTCGGTGGTGCGCGAGGTCATGTGGATGTGCGGGTCGAAGATGCGCATGTCAGGACTCCTGGGGGACGTTGCGGTCGAGCAGGGTGCGGGCGTCGGCGGGGATCTCCCGACCGGCGGCCGTGCGTTCGTCCGCGAAGGCCGACACCATCGCGATGAGGTCGGCGTCGACGCGGTCGTCGAGGGCGTGTACGGCGCTGAGCGGGACACCGGTGAAGAGGCACTTGAGCACGGCCTGGCGCCAGGACGCGTCGTCGAGGACCCGCGCGCCGTAGGGGCCGAGCGCAGCCGCGACGAGCCGGGTGTCGTTGGTCCGCAGCCCGTCGTCGACCAGGTCGCGGGCATCGTCGCCGACCGGCAGCCGGTGCAGGGCCAGGAGAACTGAGCGCCGCTCGTCGGCGTCGCCATGGCGGTAGAGGTCCCGCACCTCGGCGAGCAACCGCGGGCCGTCGGCGGCCAGCGTCTCGCCGAGCGCCTCGAGGACGGCCACCCGGACGCCGTCCTCCCGGGCCACCTCCCGGGCCAGCGCGGGGAAGACGGTGCGGATGCTGGCGGGGTCACGGCGAACCTGCTCGATCCGCGCCTGCAGGAGGGCACCGGAGGCCGGGGTCAGGGGCGTCGTCATGACGTCGCCATCTCCGCGCCGACCAGCCCGGCAGCTTCGCGCAGGAACCGCAGGGACTGCTCGGCGACCGCCGGGGCAGCGTGACTGTGCCTCGGCAGCTCGAGGGCGGCCAGGCCGATGTAGCCGGCTCGCTCAAGGGCGGCCAGGGCGACCGGGAAGTCGACGTCTCCCTCGCCCAGCGCCAGGTGTTCGTGGATGTCGGGGACCATGTCGTCGACCTGGACGTTGGCGATCAGGCCGCCCGCCAGCGCGATGGTGTCGGCCAGCCCACGAGGCTCGTTGCACACGACGTGGCCGAGGTCGAGCGTCACGAGCAGGTCCTCGGGATCGCCGAGCCGGCGGCGCAGCTCCAGTACTCCGTCGAGGATGTCGACGAACATCCCCGGCTCGGGCTCGACCGCACACACGACGCCGCGTCGGCGAGCGTGTGCGAGCACCGCATCGACACCGGCCACCAGGCGCTCCCATCCCTCCTCGTCGGGGGTCTCCTCCGGCAGGATCCCCGACCAGAACGAGACCGCGTCGGCACCGAGGTCGGCCGCCACGTCGACCGCGCGGGAGAGGTAGTCGACGCGCCGGTCTCTGCCGTCCGCCGAGACGAGGGTGGGGTGGTGCTTGCGCCACATGTCGAGGACGTAGCGACCACCGGTCTCGACGACGAGGTCGAGCCCGAGATCGTCGAGACGCCGCCCGACGGCCGCAGTCTGCGCCGCGAGGTCGTCCGCGAACGGATCGAGGTGCGGTTGGTCGAGGGTGAGCGCGACGCCGTCGTAGCCGAGGTCGGCGATGATTCCCAGCGCATCGTGGAGTCGGTGACTGGTGAACCCGTTGGTGCCGTAACCCCACCTCACGTCGGGCTCACCACCCGCGCGGCGGCCTTGGCAAGCGGTCCCATCGCGAGCAGCCCGAGACCGACCGCGGGTGCGCCGCCCCGCGCAGCCAGGGCCGCCTGGAGCGGGATCATCCCGCGGATTCCCGCGCCCGTCGCCGTACGCACCGTGCCGGCGTCGGGAGAAGACACGGCCCGCGCCTGCGCCCGCCCGACGGTCCAGGCGTAGACACCGGCCAGGGCCGCGGTGGCGAGACCCGAGGGGCGGCCGCGACGTGGGTTGGCGCTCGTGGCGAGGGCCACCATCACCGTACCGGCCGTGACGGCCGCTGCCGTGGTCGCTCGCGACCCGTGCACCTCACCGCGTGAGAGCACGGTGACTCCAGCCGTGTGCGCACCCAGCAGGGCCGCGGGGACGAGGGCCGCACGAGCTCCCCCCGCCCCGAGGAGCACGTCGAGGGCGCGGGCGGTGGCCATCGCCACGGGACCGGCCGGGGTGTCCTTGAGGACGAGGTCGTAGGCCCAGACGACACCGGCGAGCGTGGCCGTGAGCGGCAACATCCGGGGACCTGCGGCCAGCGTGGCAAGTCCGAGACCTGCCACGGTGAGAGCGGCGGCAAGTCCCAGCGCCTGGGCCGGGCGCACGCGGCCGGAGGGAATGGGGCGCTCGGGGCGCTCGACCTTGTCGAGGTCGCGGTCGGCAAAGTCGTTGAGCACCATGCCTGCCCAGTAGAGGCAGATCGAAGCAGCCGGCATGAGCGCGCCGCGACGTCCGAACGGACGGCCGGCCGCGACCGCGCCCGACAGCGAGTCGCCGGGGACGGTGAGCGCCGCGGGAAGCCGCACGAGCTCGGCAAGGTCGCGACCGGAGGGGATCATCGGGCCCCGCCGAGCTCGGCGCACATCGCCAGCAGCGCATCCCATTGGGCCGACAGACGATGCTCGTCGCTGCCCGCCGGGTCCTTGAAGAAGAAACCGAGCTCGCTGACGGGTCCGACGCGGCCGGCTTCATGTGCCCGGGCGGTGAGCCGGGCGAGGTCGAGGATCAGTGGGGCCGCGAGCGCGGAGTCACAGCCCGACCAGGTGAACTGCATGGACATCCGGACACCGAGGAAGCCCTCGAAGGACACGTGGTCCATCGCGGTCTTCCAGTCCCCGGCGTCGGGCACGTAGTCGATGTGCATCGGCCCGTCGACGGGGTGGCCGAGAATCGACTCGAGTCCTCTCGCTTTGCTGTCCTTCTTGCTCGCCGCGGCCTCGGGATCGGCGAGGGTTCGTCCGTCGCCGCCGCCGAGCATGTTGTAGGACGCCCACGACCGGACGCGCAACGCGCGCGTGGCGAACATCGGCGCGAGCACGGTCTTGACCAGGGTCTCGCCGGTCTTGCCGTCGGAGCCCGCCCACGGGACCGCATACCGCGCCGCAGCCTGCATGAGGGCGGGCGGCCGCGGCCCGGGGCTCGGGGTGAAGGAGACGAAAGCGCAACCGGCGCGGAAGGCAGCCAACGCATAGGCCGAGCTGGTCGGGAGTGGGCTCTCCTCCGCAGCCAGGGCCAGCTCGACCGTCTCCAGGTCGGCCACGGTGGCCGGATCCCGCACCGGTGGTTCAGTGCTGGAGACGTCGATCACCACGACTCGGGCGAGGTGATGCTCCGCGCGGAAGCGCTCGAGGTCGCGCTGGAGCCGAGCGATCCCGTCGGCCTGCGACTCGTCGCCACCTGGTTGGAGACCGACGAGGATGCGGGCGTCGACCTCGGCGAGCTCGTGCTCGAGCAGCGGCAGCAACGCCAGGGGGATCACACCACCGGCCGCGAGCAGCTCCGCTCGCTTGCCCAGCGAGCCGGTGTCGACGTCATGCCCGCCGAAGACGAGGTCGCGCAGGTCGGGCAGACCGGCCAGGGCGACCTCCGGGAGCCCGGACACGAGCCCGGTCGAATCGCTGAGTCCGCTCCGGAGAGCGAGGGCTCCGACCACGGTGGTGGTGCCCACGGAGCCGCGGGCGCCGACGAGCCACACCCCGGTCCGCTCGTGCTCCGTGCTCGTCATGGGACCTCCCGAGTAGTGAACGTGGATGGTCCGGCTCCCGGAGTCAGTGACCCCGGGAGCCGGACCGGCTGTCAGCCCAGGCTCGTGATCAGCCAGCCGGCGTCACGCTTCAGCGCAGCTCGCACCGCGTTGTCACGGACGTCCTGGGCGTCCTTCTTGAAGCCCTTGAGCTCCTTGACCGCCTTGCCGTCCTTGCCCTGGTCGACCCAACGGTCGGCGAGGGTGAGGTGCCGCAGGAGGCGCTTCTCCACCTTGGACTTGATCTGGCCGTCGTCGGCGAACTGCTTCACCAGCCGGCGCAGGTCGGTGAGCGACGTCCGGGTGGTGAACACCACCGAGGTGGCTGCGCTGTTGCCGGCGCGGTCCGTTGCGGTGACCGTGAGCGTGTGACGCCCGAGCGGAAGCCGCCACAGGTCGAGCACACCCGGCTGGATCGCCGCCCCGTCCAGGCTCGCCGTGACCGTGGCGACGCCCGAGCCGGCGTCGGTGGCCGTCCAGGCGACCTGCGGGCGACGCGAGTCGCCGTACGTCGCCTTGTCGGTGACACCAGTGACCGCGACGGTCGGTGCCGTCGTGTCGCCCGGCGGGGTGCCCTCGACGACGACCTCGACCGACCTGTCCGCCTCGGCATTGCCCGCGACATCCACTGAGCGGTAGCCCACGGTGTGCGTTCCCGCGCCGGTGACCGTGACCGGCCCGGTGTAGGGCTGCCAGTCGCCGCCGTCGACCTTGACCTCGGTGCGCAGGATGCCCGACGTGGCGTCGGTCGCCGTGACCGTCACCGTCGCAGCGTTCACGGTGGCGGTGCTGGCCGGAGCCACCCCGTCGACGGACACGTCCACGACATGCGCCGTCTCGACGTTGCCGACCGAGTCGGTCGAGTGGTACTCCACCTGGTGGGCACCGTCGCCGGTCAGGGTGACCGGTCCCGGGTACGCCGTCCAGGTGCCGGCATCGATGCGGAACTCGGTCCCGGCCACCGTGGATCCGGCGTCGGTCGCACTCAGCGTGAAGCTGGGAGCGGTGACGAACCAGCCGTTCTGGCCAGTCGGTGCGGGCGGGTTCCAGGTGGCCGTTGTCACGGGCGCCGTCGTGTCGACCGGCTCCTCCCCCTCGACCGTGACCGTGAGGGACCTGGTCGCCTCCTCGTTGCCCGCCACGTCGGTGGAACGGAACTCCACCGTGTGCTCACCGGGCTCGGAGATGGTGAACGGTGCCGTGTAGTCGGTCCAGTCCCCCTCATCGATCCTGTACTCGGTCGAAGCGACACCGGAGTCGTCGTCGGTCGCCTCGAGGGTGACCTCGACACCGCCGTCGACCTCAGCCTGGTCGGCCGTGGTCACTGGCGCCGTCGTGTCGATGGGCGGCTCCTCCTCGGCGTCGAGGTGGAAGTAGTCGAACTCCACCGCGACCGGCTGTTCCTGCTCCGGACCGATCGCCATGACACCCAGCGCGTTGAGCGGGCCGTCATAGGTCAGGCCGTCCCCGATCGGCGTCCAGCTGGCACCGGCCGTTGCCTTGACGGCAGCGGTGTACGTGGTGCCGACCTTCGTGACCTGCACCCACCAGTAGCCGCTCTCCGTGGTGTCGGGGATGTTGACGGCATCGCCGCCACCGACCCCTGCCCCGCCCTTCTCGGCCGCGAGCTCGGCCCTCAGGTCGAGAGCACTCCCGGGAGCGTTGTAGGCGACGATGTCTGCCTTGGCGTAGTTGTTGTCATCGCCGTACATCATCAGACCAGCGAGCTGGTAGCGGTGCTTGAGCGGTGCCTTGAACTTCGTCTCGGCCACCCAGTCACCCGCAGGTGCCTCCTGGAGGATGAAGTTGCGCGGCGAGACCGGGTTGTTGCCGTTGATGTCGCCGGGCTCGGTGTCGATCCTGAGGTGACCACCGGCCACGGACTCGGTGTGGCTGTTGTAGCGCACGGACTGCGCCCATCGGCAGCCGTCCAGGGCCGTGCCGTCGAACTCGTCGGCGGCCTCGAACGCCGGCGCGGTCCCGTCGGGGGTGACCCGGAACCAGTCCACGTTGGCCACCTTCGGCGTGGTGCCGAGGTCGCCCGCGGCCATGACGCCGATCTTGGTGCCGTCACCTGTCTTCAGCGCCGTCGACCCGATGACATCGGTCCAGGCAGTCCCGTCCGCAGAGTAGGCAGCGGTGAGGGTGCCGTTGGTGTTGGTCAACCTCAGGTGGATGGTCGTCGGGAAGTCCGTCGGCACGACCGGCGCACCGGGAGTGGTGCGCACGCCTGCCGTCTCGGACTGGAACTCGAGGAACCGAGTGCCATTCTGGTGGCGAACGAACGCGAGCTTGTTGTACTCGTTGTCGGACTTGTGGACCACGAGGCCCGCCCACTGCCAGTGCGACGTGTGCGCGAGCGTGATCTTGGTCATCGCCTCCCAGTTGCCCGTGGGCAGCGCCTGCCCGGCGAAGCTGACCGGGCCGACGTTGGCCTCGTTGATGTCGGTGGTGGTCAGCGGCAGGTTCAGCGAACCGCCGCTCTGAGTGATCGGCTTGGCCGGGTCCTGTCGCAACGCCCAGCCGGGTCGCACCGAGGCAGAGTTGAACTCGTCGGAGATCGGCCCGGTCGGGCAGGTCAGCGGGTCGCTCGGGGTCGTCGGCGTCGGCGGATTGGGATCGGTCGGATCAGTGTTGATCGCGAAGGCCGAGAAGTCCGCCGACCTGGCGGCCGTCTCGTGCGACATCTCGAAGATGCCGACGTCCTGCGTGGCGGCTGCTCCGGTGAGGACGACCTTCTGCCCGACCTGCGTCCAGTCGGTGCCGTTGTTCGACCAGTACGCCGAGTGGCCGGCCTCGTCACGCCGCAGCTTGAGCCACTTCGGTGTGCCACTGGTGCCGCCCTGGACGGATGCGTTGAGCTGGCCGTTGCCGTCCGGGTCGGTCAGGAACTCGATGCCGCCGCTGGGTCGCAGCGCCACCATCGCGTAGCCGGGGGACGTGCCGGGCTGGGTCATGTCGTTGCGGACGATCAGGCCGGCCTTGGCCGCTCCGTTGGTCATGGTGTGGGCATCCACCCGCACCACGGCCTCCCACTTGACATCGCCGCCGGCGGGCTCGTAGAGCGTGGAGTACTGGTCAACGCCCTGCCAGGCGTCGTTGCCCGCGCCGGTGATCCGGAACTGGTTGGTGGCCAGTCGATCGAAGCTGCCACCGGCATTGGTGAAGGGCTGGAGGGTGCCGAACAGCTCGCCGACCTGCGCGGTGACGATGCGCGAGGTCTTGGTGTTCCCCTCGTTGTCGGTCGCAACGGCGGTGAGGTTGTAGAGACCCTCCTCCGACGGCGTCCGCCACGTGGCGGCGTACGGCGCAGTGGTGTCCTGGCTGAGCGCGGTCTGCCCGACGAAGAACTCGACGCTGGCCACGGTGCCGTCACCGTCAGATGCGTCGGCGGTGATCTCGACGTCCGTCTCCGAGGTCAGCTTCTGGCCGTCCGTGGGCGCCGTGATGGCCACCGAAGGTGCGGCCTTGGGCGAGGAGCCCTGACCGATGGCCTCGACGAAGTTGAGCTTGATGTCGCCGGCACCGGTGAAGACGAGGTAGAGGTTCATCGTCTCGTTGCCGAGGTCGCTGACGTCCACGTTGACGTCGCGGAACAGGTTGCCGGTCGCCGGCACGGTCGCGGTCTTGACGACCGGACCGGTCGGGCTGCCCTTGCGCAGCTCGATGGTGCCACCGGCTGCGGCAGCCTGGACGCGCAGTGCAAAGGTGTTGATGCGGTAGAAGTTGACCGGCTCGAAGTTGATCCACGCGCCGTCCTTCCCCACGATCACCTGGCCTCCGCCGGCCCGGTCCTGGCCCGCCGCCACAGTGGCGCTTGCGGACTTGGCGTCGAACCACTCGGCCTGGCGCAGCTTCGGGAAGATGACGCTGGTGTCAGATCCCTGCAGCGGGTTGACCCCGCCCGCGCCGCCGCCGTCGGTGTAGCGCGCGTCGATGGCGTAGAAGATGTTCTCGTCGGGGGCGTGGCCGCCGATGGTGGTCACGGTGCTGCCGGTGAATCCGTTCATCGGCTGGAGCGGGTGGGCGTGGTCGTCGTGGCCCAGCGCGGGCTGCACCTCGACGTCCTCGCCGTTGATGTTCACGTCCTCCTGGTCGGTGACCTCGACCTCCCAGCTGATCTCGTCACCGAAGTCGAAGAACGAACCGTGGGGCGGAAGCTTGACGTCGACGTTCGGTCGGGTGTTGCCCACCGTGATGGGCACCGTCGTGGTCCCCTCCTTGCCGGCCGGGTCGGTCACCGTCAACCGCGGTTCGAACAGGCCGGTCTCGGTGAAGGTGTGCGTCGCCGTGACGGTCGTCGCGTCGGTCGTGCCGTCGCCGTCG
>JBDSPC010000309.1:0-6822 GCA_039914485.1 Nocardioides sp. | reverse complement strand
GGCGGCGGCAGCGTCAGGGGTGGCGCCGTCGGGCATGGCGACCCCGCAGACGTCGCAGTAGTCGGTCGCGGTCGACTCGTGGCCGGCAGGACACTTCATGACTTCTTGATCCTCGACGTCTTGGTCGAGGCCGTGTCGAGTGCCATCTCATCGGCCTTGGCCACCGTCTTCTTGAGCCGGACGGTGCCTTCCTTCTCATCGTCAACGTCGACGACCTTCTTCAGCCTGGTCGTGGCTTCCTCGTTTCCGGTCTCGGCGGCGAGCTGCACCGCCCGGCCGAGCTTGGTGGTCGCCGTGGCGTCGTCGCCGGCCGCCTTCGCGGCCAGACCCTCCTGGATCATCGAGGCCAGCTCGGTCTGCCCGGTGTAGTGCGCGACCTGCTTGTCGATCTTGGCGGTCAGCTCGGAGTCGTTGGACCACGTCGCCTTCACCAGACCCTGCGCGGCGACGTCCGCGCCGATCGCGACCTGCACGCGGGCGGCGAGCTGCTCCTGGCCGACGGCCTTGGCCGGGAGGCGTACGGCGACGTGGTAGTCGCGCGACTCGTCGCCCCAGGCCCCGGTGGGATAGCCGCCCGTGAGCGCGTTCACCTCGACGCGTCGATCGGTGAGGTCCTCCACGGTCGGCGCGACCTGGCGCACGAACAGCACCTGCGCGCCCTGCGGCGCCCACACCCGCAGCTGGGCGTCGGCCACGCCACGCGCCATCGCGGTCTGCATCATCGCGCGGAACTGGTCGCGCATCTCGGCGGCCGACGGGATGATGTCGACGGTCCCGAGCAGCGCCGTGGCGATGCGGCGCATCTCCTCGACCTTCCAGTCCGTGCCGGCACCGCGGCAGTCGCACTGGAAGTAGCCGGTGGCCCGCTTGATGGCGTCGTCCAGCACCTTCGGCTGCTCGCCGTTCTCGCCGTCCGTCAGCAGGATCGCGTGGCGCTGGGTGACCTCGGGGACCGACGCGAAGACGGTGCCGGCCAGGTCGAGCCACGAGCCGATCGCCGTACCGCCCGAAGCGCGGAAGCTGGAGATCGCACCCGCTGCCTGCTCGCGGCTGGACGCGTCCATCACGGCGAGCGCAGGCCCGGACTGGACGGGCGGATAGACGAGGGTGGCGGTCTCGGTGCCCGCGATCACGGCGAAACGGGTGCCGTCGAGGATCTCGGCGAGCGCCGCCTGGGCGCCGTCCTTGGCAGCCTCCATCGTCTCGTGGCCCATCGAGCCGGACGTGTCGACGATGATGATCTCGCCCACGGCACCCGAGCCGGCGCCTGTCGCTCCCGCTGTGCCGGCGCCGGAGCAGGTCACGGTGACGATCGCGTTGACGTCGGTCCCACCGTCCGGCAGGAACTCGTTCTGGTAGACGGTGGCGGCGAACTCAGCCATGGGGCTGCTCCCTGGTGGTTGAAGTGGCGGTCGAGGTCTGATCGGCATTCTGCACGGTGGTGACGCGGGCCAACACCGTGGTGATGTTGTCCTGGCCGCCGCTGGTGTTGGCGAAGTCGGTGAGTGCGAGCGCGAGCGCGGCCGGCTCGGTGCTGGCCGCCTTCGCGATCTGCGCGGCCAGCGCGGAAGGCTCGGATGCGTAGTTCCAGAGTCCGTCGGAGCAGACGAGCAGCCAGCCCGGAGTCGTGAGCGCCAGCTGGCCGACGCGCGGCGTGTGGTCCTCGCTGTCGCGTCCGAGCCACTTGGTGATGGCGTGCGCCTGCGCCGAGGTCTCGGCGACGGCGCGCGGCACCCCGGCGTCCATCTGGTCCTGGGCGGCCGAGTCGTCGACGCTGAGCTGGACACCGGGCTCACCGTCGGGCAGCCAGTAGATCCGGGAGTCGCCCACGTTGGCGTAGGTGAGCATGTCGCCCTCGAGGACGGCGGCGCAGTAGGTCGCCGACGCCGGGTTCTTCGCGTCGGCCGGCGCGGCCGCGGTGACCTGGGCGTTGGCCGCCTTCGCGGCCTCGGACATCGCGCGGGTGACGGCCGAGAGCACGCCGTCGGGGGTTCCCATCCCGCGGGGCAGCGGCACGCGCAGCGCGTCGAGTGCGGCCCGGGCGCCGGCCAGGGAACCGATCTGCGAGTCGTCGGTGTTGGACACTCCGTCGAGCACGATCAGCACGGCGCGCCGGTCGGCGGCCGTGCCGTCGGGACTGGCGACCATCGTCATCGCGTCCTCGTTGCGGTGGTGCCGGATGCCCTTGTCGCACACCCCGGCCACCCAGGGCGCGGCCTGCTCGCGGAAGTGGTCGCGCGGGCTGAGCGCCTTCACGCCGCACTGCTCGCAGTAGCCGTCGGGTCCGACCGTGCCGCCGCAGCTCGCGCACGCCGGGATGGCGGTGGGCGGTGCCGTCGGCGCCGAGGTCTGGCTGGTCGCGCGCGAGATCGGGCCGCTGCCGAGGTCGTCCATCGGGCTCGGCTCGCTCAGCGCGGGCTCGGTCACCAGCACGCGAAGTGTGTCGACCGGTGACGCGGACAGCGCGGCGCCGCAGTTCTCACAGAAGTTGGACTCGCCCTGGGCGACGGTGCCGCAGGAGGGACACGCTCGGTTGTCAGTCACGCTCACACCAGTGTCTTGTTGCGTACGGCGTTGGCCTGGTTCACCAGGGTCACGCGGGCGTCGAGGGAGTCGGCCTCACGGGCCAACGCCCGGTAGGCGTTCTCCAGGGCATCGCGGAGCGGCACCTCCTGGGCGGTCACGCCGCCCACCGTGGCCTTGCTGCCTCCGGAGGCACCGGCCTTGGTCACGGCGTCGAGCGCGTGCCCGAGGATCCGGACGGTGTAGCGCTGGCGCTCGGCCGGGTCCATCCGCACCGAGGCGATGCTGGTCAGCGCCTGGTCGAGCACGGCCAGGTCGTCGGGGGCACCGGCGAGCAGCACGTCGGCGCGCAGCTGGCGGCTCTCGGGGTAGCCGCGGCTCGTGGACGGCACCAGGTCGAGGGCACGCACGGCACCGGCCGTGTCACCGACGCCGGCCCGCACCCGCGCCATACCGAACGCAGCCGGCGGAGCGTAGGCGGCGTCGGTCGCGGCGCAGGTGGCGTAGAGGCCTTCCGCAACCTCCGGCAAGGACCCGTTCTCGCACGCGATGGCGAGCGCGAGCTTGGGGCCGAGCTCACCGGGCACCTGCTGGTAGACGGCGCTGAACGAGGCCAAGGCCTTCTCCCAGTCCTGGTCCTTCATCGCTGCCAGACCGTCGAGCCACAGGGCGCGCCACTCCCACGGGTCCTGGGTGAGCAGCTGCGCGGTGGACTTCCGGGCGCCGGCGGTGTCACCGAGCTCGATGGAGGCGCGCGCCCGGCGCAGCAGCACCTCGGCCGACTCCTCGGGCGCCTGCTCCAGCGCCTTGAGCAGATCGGCGGGCTCGGCGTCGCCGACGCTGGTCAGCCAGGAGTGCTGGGAGTCGGACGGGTCCGGGCGCAGCGCGGGCAGCTGGGACCAGTCGAGCGCGGACGCCGAGCTGGCCGGTGCCTCGAACAAGGGTGAAGCGGCAGAGGTCAGCGCCGTACCCGTGGTCCTCGCGGCGACGACTTCACGCAGTACGCCGAGGAGCTGGCTGCGCAGCTCCTCCGCAGACTGGAAGCGGTCGGCCGGATCGGTGGCGCAGCACTTGGCGATCAGGTGGTAGAGCGAGTCGTGCTGCTGGAAGAGCGGTGTCGTGTCCGGCGGCGGCAGGGTGTGGAGGAAGGTGCCCTGGTAGCCGCGGAACTCCATGCAGAGCACGACCAGCGTGCGACCGATCGTGTAGATGTCGGAGGCGACGCTGGTGCCGACCTGCGGCACCTCGGGCGCCTGGTAGCCGACGGTGCCGAAGATCGCGGAGTCCTCGTCGCTGATCTTGCGGACACCGCCCATGTCGATCAGCTTGACCGCGTCGCCGACCTGGATGAGGTTGTCGGGCTTGAAGTCGCAGTAGACGAGGCCGAGGTCGTGGAGGTAGCTGAACGCCGGCAGGACCTCGAGGATGTAGGCGAGCGCCTGGTCCACGGGCAGCGCGTCGTAGGCGCCCTTGTTGTCCTTCATCCGCTGCTTGAGGATCTGCTTGAGCGAGCGGCCGCCGACCCACTCCATGACGATGTAGCCCGCACCCTCGTGGGTGACGAAGTTGTAGATCTCGACGATCAGCGGGTGCTCGACCTGCGCCAGGAACTGCTGCTCGGCGATGGCCGCGGCCAGCGCGTCGGGGTCACCGGAGTTGAGCAGGCCCTTGAGCACCACCCAGCGGTTGGAGACGTTGCGGTCCTGGGCGAGGTAGATCCAGCCGAGGCCGCCGTGCGCGATGGCACCGGCCACTTCGTACTGCCCGCCGACGAGGTCGCCGGGCTTGAGCTTGGGCGTGAAGGAGAACTCCTGGCCGCACTTGGGGCAGAAGCCCTCGGAGCGCCCGGGCTTGCCGTTGGACGAGCGGCCGATGGGGGAGTCGCACTTGGAGCAGGTGCGCTTGTCCTCGGGCACCGACGGATCGGCGATCACGGCCTTGAGCGCGTCGACGGTCGGCGCGGCCGGCACGACGGTCAGACCCGCGCCGAGACGGGCGGCGCGCATGCGCTGGGAGCCGTGGCCGGCACGGCGGGTGGCGCTGGTGCCGCCGGCCCGTCGGGAGCCGATGGCGGCGGACTGGATGCGGCTGGCCGAGGTCTTGGCCGACGCGGTGCCGGCGGTCAACGGGTCGGGCTGGTCCACGGGCGCTGCCGCGGCACCGGCGGGCGAGCCGCAGACGTTGCAGTAGCCGTCCTCGATGGTGCCGGTGCAGCCCGGCTGGGTGCACGCCCCACCGGCCGCCACCGGCGGGTTGGTGCCGGCGGCCGGTGCCATCCCGCACACGTCGCAGTAGCCGTCCTGGATCGAACCGGTGCACCCGGGTTGCTGACACTTCATGCTGACTCCTGGTTCAACAGTTGGGTGAGCCACGACTGGTAGGCCGCCACGAGCGACCGGGCCACGGTCATCGGCGCGGGCTGGCGGCCGAGGACGCCACGAGCCTGCTGCTCGCTGGCCTTGAGGTCCGCCACGTCGGCCAGGCCGTGGGCGGCAGCCTTGGCGTGCAGGCCGTCGAGGAGGTCGATGAGCTGGCGGTGCTCGGCCAGCGCTGCGGCGTACGCGCCCTCGGCCATGCCGAGCGCCTGCCCGACGCGTTCGAGCTTGCGGCGGTGGCCCTCGATCTCGGCGGGCGTGTTGGGCACGGGGCCGAGCGCCTCGACATCGGGTACGGCGTAGCGCGGCGCCGGATCGACGGTCCGCACGCAGAGGGTGACGAGAGAGGTGAGGGCGGCAGCGCGGGCGACCAGCTCGGTGCGCAGCTCGCGCGTGGCCTCGAGGTCGTGGCGCGCGGCCCGGCGCTGGGAGTTGCCGACGATGAGGTCGCGCTCGAAGACCGACGCGTCGGCCTCCAGCGGGGGCAGCAGGCCGCCCACGTCGGCACCGCGCTGCGCGCGGGCGGTGATGTCCTCGAGGCGACGCGACAGCCCGCCGAGGGTGGAGCGGGCGGCGTCGCGGCTCGAGCTCGGCTCGAGGTCGACCTGGTCGCGGACGCGCTCGAGGTTGGCGCGCAGCTGCTTGATCCGGGCGGCGCTGGCGTCGGCGCCGGGGATCAGCGCGAGCTTGGTCTGGATCTGGCCGGCCAGTGCGTCGGAGAGCCGGCAGGCCTCGGGCAGCGAGACGGCGAGACCGTTGCCCAGGTCGCCGTCGAGGCGGCCCCAGACCAGGGTGGAGAGGCGTTCGGCCTCGATCGGGCCGACCCGTCCGCCGTCGAAGGTCGCGTTGAGGAGCTGGTAGCGCTGCTGCACGGCCTGCCAGACGGCCATCGACAAGATCATGTCGGCGGAGATCTCGTCGCCACGACCCGCGCCGAGGGCGGCCGCATCGAGCTCGTCGAGCTCGAGCCGGCGCGCGCGCACCCAGTCGTCGAGGTCCATCAGGAACGTCTGGGCCTCGGACGGAGTGAGGGGCTGCCCGAGTCGCCCCGGTGCGGTGGGGGCAGCCGTCATGGGCGCCGGCCGTAGAGCGGTGTCGGCTGGGAGCCCTCGACCTGGAGCGGCCCCTTGAGCCAGCGGTCGTAGGACGCCTTCCAGGAACCGTCGGCGCGCATGCGCTCGAAGACACCGTTGATGAAGCGCACCAGGTCGGTCCGCTCGCTGTTGACGCCGATGCCGTAGGGCTCGTCGGTCAGGCGCTCCTTGGTCAGCACCACGGCGTAGGGGTCCTGCGCGGCGAGGCCGGCGAGCACCGTGTCGTCGGTGGTGATGGCATCGGTCTCGCCGTTCTGGAACTTGATCAGGCAGCCGGTGTCGTTGACCGCCGTCACCGGGATCGCATTCGGGGCGAGGTTCTGGATGTTCTCGATGCTGGTGGTGCCGACGGGCGCGCAGGCGCGCTTGCCATCCATGTCCTCGATCGACTTGATCCCCGCGCCCTTGCGGACGAGCAGCTTCTGGCCGGAGTGGAAGTACTCGGCCGAGAACGCGATCTGCTGCCAGCGGGTGCAGTTGATGGTCATGTTGCGGGCCACGATGTCGATCTCGTCGGCGACGAGCAGCGGGATGCGGTCGGCGGCCGTGATGACGCGCAGCTGCACGTGGCCCTGCTCGCCGAAGATGGCCTCGGCGATGGCGTTGACCATGTCGATGTCGAAGCCCTCGATCTGCCCGTTGAACGGGTTGCGGGAGCCGAGGAGGTAGTTGTCGGCGGCGACGCCCGCGACCAGGAAGCCCCGTTGACGGATCCGTTGCAGAGACTCGCCCTGCGCAGCGGCGGCTTCCGGTGCGTACGACACGGTGGCGGTGCTGGCGTCGCACGTCGGCGGGGTCCCGGGTGCGGCCTCCTCGACGGCGGGCACCTC
>JBDSPC010000291.1:0-2699 GCA_039914485.1 Nocardioides sp. | reverse complement strand
CTCGGCCGAGTCCGAGCTGCGGGAGTGGTTCACCGAGGCCGCCCTCGCCCGTGGCCTCGAGCTCGAGACCGACGGGATGGGCAACCAGGTCGCCTGGTGGCGACCGTCGGCGGTTTCTGGGGTAGTCCGTGACGAACGGACCCCCGATTCGGCGTCCGAGGGGTCCGTTCGTCACGGAGTATCGAGCGTCCTCACCGGCTCCCACCTCGACTCCGTCCTGGACGGCGGTGCGTACGACGGCCCGCTCGGCGTCGTCTCCGCCCTTGCGGCGGTCGACGTGTTGCGCGATCGCGGCTTCTCGCCGCAGCGCCCGATTGGCGTCTCCGTCTTCACGGAGGAGGAGGGGTCGCGCTTCGGGCTGGCCTGCCTCGGTTCGCGTCTCGTTACCGGCGCCTCGACGTGGACGGACGCGCGCGAGCGCCAGGACCGCGACGGGGTGTTCCTCGGCGACGCGGTCGCTGCCGCCGGCCTCGATCCGTCGACCGGGCTGCTGTCGCTCGACGACGTCGGCTGCTTCGTCGAGCTGCACGTCGAACAGGGCCGCGACCTCGTCGACCGCGATGTCGCCGTCGGGGTGGCCAGCGAGATCTGGCCGCACGGGCGCTACCGCTTCGACTTCGAGGGCGAGGCCAATCACGCTGGCACCACACGCATGGAGGACCGTCGCGACCCGATGCTGACCTACGCGATGACCGCGCTCGCCGCCAACAAGCAGGCCCGCCTGGCCGAGCAGCGCGCCACCTTCGGCCGCATCGAGGTCGCACCCAACGGCACCAATGCCGTGCCCTCCCGCGTCACCGCCTGGCTCGACGCCCGCTGCGACTCCGACGACGCGCTGGGCGAGCTGGTCGACGCGATCTCTCGCCAGGGCAGCGAGCGCGCCTCCCGCGACGGCACGTCCCTGACGGTCACCGCCGAGTCCGTCTCAGGCTCGGTCGCCTTCGATCCCGACCTGGCCCGCGACCTCGCCCCCATCGGCGACTGGCCGATCATCCCGACCCAGGCCGGCCACGACGCCGGCATCCTGTCCGCCGCCGGTATCCCGACCGCGATGCTCTTCGTCCGCAACCCGACCGGCGTCTCGCACTCGCCCGACGAGTTCGCGGAGATGGCCGACTGCCTCGCCGGCGTCGACGCCCTGGCCGACACGCTGGCGAAGCTGGCGTCGTGACGACCTACCTCCTCCAACGCGCCCTCCTCCCCGACGGAGTCCACGACGACGTGCTCGTCGAGGTCGTCGACGGCCGCTTCGCGTCGGTCGAGCCGGGCACGCTGTCGGGCGCGGCCGAACGCCTCAACGGGCTCACCATCCCCGGCCTCGCGAACACCCACAGCCACGCCTTCCACCGGGCCCTCCGCGGCCGCACCCAACGCGAGCGGGGGAGCTTCTGGACCTGGCGCGACCAGATGTACTCCGTCGCCGAGCGCCTCGACCCCGACACCTACCTCGCCCTCGCGTCGGCCACCTTCCGCGAGATGGTCGCCGCCGGGATCACATGTGTCGGCGAGTTCCACTACCTGCACCACCGGCCCGACGGGCGGCCCTACGACGACCCCAACGCGATGGGGCTCGCGCTCATCGAGGCCGCTCGCGTCGCCGGGCTCCGGATCACCCTGCTCGACACCCTCTACCTCTCCAGCGGCTTCGGCGCTCCGCCCGAGGGCGCCCAGGTGCGGTACGACGACGGGTCGGCCGACGCCTGGACGTCACGCGTCGACGGCCTGACCGGGACCGGCGGCGCGCTGATCGCGGGCGCGCTGCACTCGGTGCGCGCGCTCCCATCAGATCCCGCCTCTGCACTGGCCCCGCTGGCCGACTGGGCCGACGGCCGGCCCCTCCACGTCCACCTCTCCGAGCAGGTCGCCGAGAACGACGGCTGCGTTGCGGCGTACGGCGTGACGCCGACGCGGCTCCTGGCCGAGCACGGACTCCTCGGACCGATGACGAGCGCGGTCCACGCCACGCACCTGACCGCCGACGACATCGCGCTCCTGGGCGCGGCGCGCGCCTTCGCGTCGTTCTGCCCGACCACCGAACGCGACCTCGGCGACGGGGTGGGCCCGAGCCGCGCGCTGGCCGACGCGGGCGCGCGCCTGACGTTGGGGAGTGACAGCCACGCCGTCATCGACCTCTTCGAGGAGATGTGCGCCGTCGAGCTCGACGAACGCCTGGTCACCCAGCAGCGTGGGCACTGGCAGGCGGCCGAGCTGATCGCAGCCGCGACCACGACCGGGCACGCCAGCCTCGGCTGGGACGACGCGGGCGCGATCGCCGTCGGCATGCGCGCCGACCTCGTCACCCTCGACACGGCCAGCCCGCGCACCGCCGGCACCGGCGCGGACGAGCACACCGTCGTCTTCGCCGCGGGCGCCGCCGACGTCACCCAGACCATGGTCGACGGACGGATCGTCTTCCGGCAGGCTGACGCGGGTCAGGTCGGACACGACCTGGCGACGGCGATCGGGAAGGTGTGGCAGGCGTGAGCAGCATCCTGATCACCGGCATCGGCGAGCTGGTCACCAACGACGCGACCCGGACCAACTCCGACGGCCACCGCGACGCAACCGGGTTGCTCGGCCTGATCGACGACGCCGCCGTCGTCCTCGAGGGCACCACCATCGCCTGGGTCGGCCCGGCCGGCAGTGCGCCCGCAGCCGACACCGTCTACGACGCCGGTGGGCGCGCCGTGATCCCGGGC
>JBDSPC010000220.1:0-6383 GCA_039914485.1 Nocardioides sp. | reverse complement strand
CCTGCGCACCCTCCAGACGCCCGCGTGCACCTGGACGGTCTCGTCGGACACGCTCACCGTCTCGATCACCTCCGGCAACGACTCGATCTGGTCGACCCGCGAGTGCCCTGTCGCCATCCCGGCCCAGGACGTTGTCGTCCGCCAAGCGGTCGACGCCCCGATCGCGGTGGTGTGGAACGCCAAGCGCTCCGACGAGGAGTGCTCCGCCTACACCGACTGGGCCATGCCCGGGTTCTACCACGTCGAGGCCGCCGCCCTCGGTGGCGAACCGACCGAGATCCAGTTCGAGCTGGTGCGCCCGGCGAGTGCGGTGATCACCAAGACGGTGACCCCGAAGCCCGAGCCCACCAAGGGCAAGAACAAGCAGGGCGACACGGCCCACACCCCCGGGGAGCAGGGGAGCGGCAACTCCGAAGGCTGAGCCGGCGCAGCCCGCCCGCCACACGCGGGTGTTGGGGGCTGGTTGCTGCTGGCGCGGTGTCATGCGCGGGTGGAAGCCACCACCCGCGTGAGGACATGGGGCGAGCGGTCGTGCGAGCGAGCCCTATATGTAGCGCTCGGTGATGCTCGACTCGGCAAGGCGGGAGAGCCCCTCGCGCACACTGCGGGCGCGGAGCTCACCGACCCCCTCGACGGCCTGGAGGTCGTCGATGCCGGCGGAGAGGAGCTGCTGCAGTCCTCCGAAGTGCTCGACGAGGCGGTCGACGACCTGGGCGGGCAGGCGCGGCACCTTCGCGAGCAGGCGGTAGCCGCGCGGGGCGACGGCACCGTCGAGGTGTTCGCCGGTGCCGAGTCCGAGCACGCCGGCGACCGAACCGGGATCGACCAGGTCGGTGGGGGACAGGGCGGCCAGGTCGGTGAGCATCGTCTCGGGGGTCATCTTCTTGCGCTTGCCGGTCGGCAGGTAGTCGCGGACCACGAGCTCACGCTCGGCGTCGACGCCGGTGATGAGCTCCTCGAGCTGCAGCGACAGCAGTCGCCCGTCGGTGCCGAGCTCGAGGACGTAGTCGTCGATCTCGCTGGCGATCCGGGTGACCATCTCGAGCCGCTGGGCGACGACGGCGACGTCGCGCACGGTCACCAGGTCTTCGATCTCCAGCGCCGACAGCGTGGAGGACACCTCGTCGAGCCGCATCTTGTAGCGCTCGAGCGTGGCCAGGGCCTGGTTGGCGCGGGAGAGGATCTTGCCGGAGTCCTCGAGGACGTGGCGGATGTCGCCGACGTACGCCGCAATGATCTGCATCGACTGCGACACCGAGATCACGGGGAACCCGGTCTGGCGGGCCACCCGGTCGGCGGTGCGGTGCCGGGTGCCGGTCTCCTCGGAGGGGATCGTGTGGTCGGGCATTAGGTGCACCGCTGCGCGGTGGATGCGCGAGACGTCCTTGTCGAGGATGATCGCGCCGTCCATCTTGGCGAGCTCGCGCAGGCCGGTGGCGGTGAAGGGCACGTCGAGGGTGAAGCCGCCGGTGGCGATCGAATCGACGGTCTTGTCGATCCCGAGGACGATCAGCGCGCCGGTGCGGCCCCGGAGGATGCGCTCGAGACCGTCGCGCAGGGCGGTGCCGGGCGCGATCTCAGCGAGCGTGGCGCGCAGTCGTAGCGCGTCGTCGATTCGCTCAGCCAAGATTTCCCTCCCCCAGAAGTGCGCAGGTCGCGCGCGCGTCAGTCTAGGAGTCTAGGGGAGCGCGGCCCGGCCCATCACCGTTCAGCACCTGCACCGCGCGCAGCGCCGAGAAGACCGTGCTCACGTCGAGCACGTGCATGCCGTCGACGTTGCGACCGTTGGGGGAGTCGGGCGCCCCCGGCTCGCTCGGCACGATCGCCATCCGGAACCCCAGCCGGGCCGCCTCGGCGAGTCGCTGAGGCAGGTCGCGCACCCGGCGCAGCTCGCCGGCCAGTCCGATCTCGCCCATCGCCACGATGCCCTTGGGCGGCGCCAGACCGCTGGTGGAGCTGGCGATGGCGATCGCGATCGCGAGGTCGGCGGCCGGCTCGGTGATCCGCGCGCCGCCGACCGTGGAGCCGAAGACGTCGTGCTGGTGCAGCCGGATGCCGGCATGCTGTTGGAGCACCGCGAGGATCATCGCGACCCGGGACCCGTCGATGCCCGACGTGGTCCGCCGCGGACGCTCCAACGGCGAGGGCGTCACGAGCGCCTGCACCTCCGCCAGCATCGGCCGGCGTCCCTCCATCATCACCGCCACGCAGGTGCCCGGCACCTGGGAGGAGTGGTGCTCGACGAAGAGGCCGGTCGGGTCGGTGACCGCCCGGATGCCCTCGGACGACAGGTCGAAGCAGCCGACCTCGTCGACCGGACCGAACCGGTTCTTCATCGCCCGCACCATGCGGAAGCGGGAGTTGCGGTCGCCCTCGAAGTGCAGCACCACGTCGACGAGGTGCTCGAGCACGCGCGGGCCCGCGATCGAGCCGTCCTTGGTGACATGGCCGACGAGGACGGTGGTGATGTTGCGGGTCTTGGCGACCCGGATCAACGCGGCCGCCACCTCCTTGACCTGGGTCACGCCGCCGGGCACGCCCTCGATCCCGCTCGCTCCGATGGTCTGCACGGAGTCGATGACCAGGAGTGTCGGTCGGACCTGCTCGATGTGCGTGAGTACGGCGCCGAGGTCCGTCTCAGCGGCCAAGTAGAGCTCGTCGTGCACCCCACCGGTGCGATCGGCCCGGAGGCGGACCTGGGAGGCGGACTCCTCGCCGGTGACGTAGAGGGTGCGGGTGCGCACGCGTGCGGTCTGCGCGGCGACCTCGAGCAGCAGCGTGCTCTTGCCGACCCCGGGCTCCCCGGCGAGCAGGATCGCGGCACCGGGAACGAGCCCGCCGCCGAGCACCCGGTCGAGCTCGGGCACGCCGCTGGTGCGGAACTGCGAGTCCTTGACCGAGACCTGCCCGATGGGCACGGCCGGGGTCGTCACCGGAGAAGCGGCGGTGCGCATCGTCGGGGCGGCGGTCTCGGCCACCGACCCCCAGGCCTGGCACTCGCCGCAGCGTCCGACCCACTTGGTCGTCTCCCAGCCGCACTCCGTGCAGCGGTAGGCGGGCCTGACCTTGGCGGGTTTGCTCACGCCGGGCCCTCGCGGCGTTGTTCGGGGGAGCGAAGCGGAGGAGAAGAACGTCGTGGGGTGTTCATGGCCCGAACCGTAGGCGACGCCACCGACAGCGCCCGGGCGCCCACCCTTCGCCGTACCGGGCAGTTATGCTCATCCCGGATTGGAACGATCAAGGAGCCAGCGATGTCGCGCACGGAGCCACGGGGAACCGGATTCATCCCGGTCTCTCCGCCGACGCTCGCCGATGTCGCCGAGCGCGCCGGCGTCTCGCGCCAGACCGTCTCCAACGCCGTCAACAACCCCGACCTGCTGCGCCCCGACACCCTGGAGCGGGTGCGCGAGGCGATCGACGAGATGGGCTATTCGCCCAACCGGGCGGCCCGCAACCTGCGTACCCGCAGCTCGCAGCTGATCGGCCTGCGCGTCCTGCCCGCGCAGGAGGGCACGGCCAACGCGATGATGGACCGCTTCGTGCACACCCTCGTCGGCACCTCTGCCGAGGCCGGCTATCACGTGCTCCTCTTCGCCGGTGACAACGACGACCCGGTCGGCGGCTACGACCACCTCCTCCGGGCGACCGCCGTCGACGCCTTCGTCGTCACCGACACCTATCTCGGCAACCCGCAGGCCGCGTGGCTGAGCGAGCAGCGCGCGCCGTTCGTCGCGTTCGGCCGCCCCTGGGACCAGCCGCACGCCACCCATCCATGGGTCGACGTGGACGGCGCGGCCGGCACCCGCCTCGCCGCCGAGCACCTCATCGAGAAGGGCCACACCCGGATCGCCTGGATCGGCTGGCGCAAGGACTCACCCATCGGCGAGGACCGTCGCGCGGGCTGGCTCGGCGCGATGCGCGACGCCGGCCTGGCCACCACCGGTCTCGCCTCCCGGGTGGAGGACACCGTCCAGAGCGGCGCCGAGGCCGCCGCCGTGCTCCTCGACGAATCCGCGCCCACGGCGTTCGTCTGCGCCTCCGACACGTTGGCGATGGGCGTGCTGCACACGTTGTGGATCCGCCAGCTCGCGCCGGGTCGCGACATCGCCGTCGTCGGCTTCGACGACTCGCAGGTCGCGCAGGTCTTCCCGGTCGGGCTGACGTCGGTGCGCCAGCCGCTCGAGGACGTCGCGGTCGCGATCGTGCGCGCGCTCGAGACGCTGCTCGGCCACCTGCCGCCGCCCGCGCAGGGCGTGCTCCTCACGCCGACGCTCGCCATCCGCGAATCCAGCTGACCCGGAGGTCAACCGGACGCGACGCCCTGTCGTCCCTGGTCACGACGAGCAGCACATCGTGGCAGGACCGAGGGGATGAGCACCAGCGTCCGCTTCGCTCAGTAGCGACGCCACCACACGTTGACGGCGTAGTCGACGTCCGTGCCCTCGTGGGTGGCGATGATCGACTCCGCCAGCTCGGGCGCGAACTCGATCCGCACCACCGCCTCGAAGTCCGCCCGGGACGAGAACGACCAGCCCATGTCGACGGGGATCCGCGTCCAGCCGCGCGTCGACCAGAAGCGTTCGACGGCGTCGGGGTCGACCATCGGATAGCCGCGCACGAACCACGAGCCGAAGGTCGAGCGTGATCCGTCGTTGTCGATCACGAACGCCGTCCCGCCGCGCGCCATCACGCGATCGAGCTCGGCCAGCCCGGGCTCGCTGCCGGGCCCGAAGAAGTAGGCCCATCGCGCCTGCATGACGTCGACCGAGGCGTCGGCGATCGGGAGGGCTTGCGCCGTACCCACCGAGACAGAGACGTTGCGCAACTTGCGCGTACGCCGCACCGCCAGCCGTGCGAGGTCAGGGTGCGGTTCGACCCCGACGACCGAGGCCGCGACCGAAGCCCAGCGGGGAAGGTGGAAGCCACTGCCGCAGCCGACGTCGAGGAAGCGCGCACCGGACCAGGACGCGACCGACGACATCGCTTCCTCGATCCGACCGTGCGGATCCGCCGCGTGGTTCTCGATCTCGTAGGTCGCCGGGTGGTGCCAGATGTTCGGCGACGGGGTGGCGCCCTCGATGCGTGGAGGGCGGGGCACGACGTCAGATGCGAACGAGACCCGACGGGGTCTGGAACTGCGCGGCGATGATTCCGGGGGTGCCGTTGGGGGCGACCCACTCGACCTTGACGTCCTCGAGGGGAGCCTCGACGGTCTCGCCGAGCCACTCGCTGACTCGCTGCGGATCGCCGGCAATCTCCAGTGTGGCAAGGGAGAAGTCGGGGTCGGCACCGTTGCTCGGGTGCATCTCGAGCGGGGAGTCCCACTGGATGAAGAACGGCAGCTGCGGGTCGGCCATCAGGTCGTTGACGCCAATCTGCTTCCACAGCAGCTCTTCGCCGGTCGGCAGGTGCCGGTTGCCCTTGACGGCTTCACGGCCGAGGCGCGTCTCCACCTCGGCGAGGTTGTCGATCGCCACGACCCAGCCGAGCCAGCCGCCACCGGCAGCCGAGCGAGCACGCACGGCCTGTCCGAAGGGGGCCTTGTCGCTGGCGGGGTGGTCGAGCACCTCGACGATCTCGAGGTAGGTGCCACCGTCCAGAGGCATGATCATGTTGCGCGTGCCGAAGCGTGGGTGGACCCCGCCGGTGACGAAGTCCTTGCCCAGCAGTTCCCCGATGCGCTGGGCTGTGCTGGCAAGGCCGTCCGGCGTGGCTGCGAAAGAGAGATGGTCCAGGCGCATGCAGGCATTCTCACCCCGATGTCGGAGCCGGTCGCACAGGGGGTCGGTTCTCTTGACGTCGAGAAACCTTCGGACAATTCGTGACAAACGTCCAGAAAGCGCGTCAGTGCGGGTCGGCCGGGTGCAGCGCCAACGCGGATCGCGAGCGCACGTGCGCCTCGCAGTGCTTGACGAGCTCGCCGTATCCCGGCGCCCCCATCAGCTCGGTCAGCTCGGCCTCGTGGGTCACGAACACCGGCTCCAGGGCGACGTGCGCCTCGGTGTTGCCCGAGCAGTACCAGTCGAGGTCGTGGCCGCCGGCGCCCCAGCCGCGTCGGTCGTACTCACCGATCGCGACCTCGGTGTAGGTCGTCCCGTCCGGCCGCTCGACGTTGCGATACGTGCGCCGCAGCGGCAGCTGCCAGCACACGTCAGGCTTGGTCTCGAGCGGGTTTCGACCCTGCTCCAGTGCGAGGCCATGGAGCGCACAACCCGCACCAGTGCTGAAGTCTGCGCGATTGTGGAAGATGCAGGCCGACTGTTCGTCGTGCACCAGAGTGAGCGTCTTGCGCTCGCCGTCGGCGTCCTTCTCGACCCAGTCGGCCTTCTTCACAGTGCGCCCCGGGTGGAACTGCCACTGCTCCGGCGTCAGCTCGGCGACGT
>JBDSPC010000444.1:0-4252 GCA_039914485.1 Nocardioides sp. | reverse complement strand
TCATGGTGCCGTCGTCGTTGACGACCTCCACCAGCACGCCGGCGGGGGTCAGGCCCGCCAGCTTGGCGAGGTCGACGGCTGCCTCGGTGTGCCCGCGGCGTACGAGCACCCCACCCTCGCGATAGCGCAGCGGGAAGACGTGGCCGGGCCGGGTGAGCTCCCACGGCTCGGTGGCCGAGTCGGCGAGCGTCTTGGCCGTGTGGGCGCGGTCGGAGGCACTGATCCCGGTGCTGACGCCGTCGCGGGCGTCGACCGAGATCGTGTAGGCCGTGCGCAGCTTGTCCTTGTTGTGCGGGGTCATCAGCGGGATCTCGAGCCGCTCGAGCATGTCGCCCGGCATCGGCACGCAGATCACACCGCTGGAGTGGCGGATGGTGAAGGCCATCAGCTCGGGCGTCGCCTTGGCGGCGGCGAAGATGATGTCGCCCTCGTTCTCGCGGTCCTCGTCGTCGACGACGATGACCGCCTTGCCCGCGGCGATGTCCGCGATGGCCTGCTCGACGCTGTCGAGGCGGATGGTCTCACTCATGCGTTCGCTCCTTGGAGCTCTCGGGTGTGTTCGGAAGTGGAGGAGGCTCGCCACCAGACGACGAATCCGATGAGGACGAAGACGGCGTACACGAGATACATGCCGGCCGTCGGGTAGTAGCCCGCCCGGACCAACGAGGTCACGCCGACGATGTCGACGAGGATCCAGACCAGCCAGAACTCGACCCAGCCGCGGGCCATGCCGTAGGTCGCGAGCATCGAGCCGGCCAGGATCCAGGCCTCGGTGGTCGGGCCCCAGGAGCCGATGCGGGTGAGGACGGCGTACGCCGCTGCGTAGCCGACGACGCCCAGCGCGACCAGCTGCCCACGCTCCACCCAGGTGGCCCAGCGAGGCGTGATCGCGCCGCCGTCCGCGGCACCGCCGGCCGCGCGCGACCGCGACCAGCGCCACCAGCCGTACAGGCTGACGGCGGCGAAGAACACCTGGCGACCGGCCTGGCCCCAGAGCGGTTCGTCGGTGGCACCGCTCATCTCGCCGGTGACGAACACGGTGAAGAGCAGGATGTTGCCGATCAGTCCGACCGGCCATGCCCACACGACCCGGCGCATGCCGAGGATCGCGCTGGCCAGGCCGAAGACGTTGCCGACGACCTCGCGGACGTAGAGGTGCCCGTCGCCGACGGCGATGGTGCCGTGCAGGATCCAGTCGATCATCCGCGATCCTTCAGGTAGCCGCCCATGAGCAGCTTCTCGACGTGCTTGGCGATCACGTCGAACTCGAGGTTGACCCGGTCGCCGGGCTGACGCGAGCCGAGCGTGGTGCGCGCCAAGGTCTCGGGGATCAGGCTGACGGTGAAGCTGTCGTCCTTGGCCTCGACGACGGTCAGGCTGACGCCGTCGACGGTGATCGAGCCCTTGTCGACGAGGTAGCGACCGAACTCGGCGGGCATCGAGATCTCGACGAGCTCCCAGTGCTCGCTGGGCTCGCGCCGAAGGATCTCACCGACGCCGTCGACGTGGCCCTGCACGATGTGGCCGCCGAGGCGCTTCTCCACCGTCACCGCGCGCTCGAGGTTGACCGGGTCGCCGATCTTGACGCCGAGGAGGCTGGTCTTGTCGAGGGTCTCCTGCATGACGTCGGCGGTCCACTGCACGCCGTCGTGGGACACGACGGTGAGGCAGCAGCCGTTGACGGCGATCGAGTCGCCCAGGCCGGTGCCCTCGAGGACGGTGCCGGCGCGAACGGTCAGCCGGATCGCGTCGCCCTGCTCCTCGACGGCCGCGACGGTGCCGAGCTCCTCGACGATTCCGGTGAACATCAGAGCCCTGCCTTCGCGGGTTCGAGGGTGAGGCGGACGGTCGCGTCGGCGCCGGTGCCGATCACACCGGCGCGCTTGAGGTGCCAGCGGAGCTGGTCGTTGATGGTGGTGATGCCGAGGTCGCCGACCGCGTTGGCGCCGGCACCGAGGAACGTGGGCGCGACGTAGGCGTATATCTCGTCGACCAGGCCCGCCTTGAGGAACGCGGCGGCCAGTGTGGGCCCACCCTCGAGCCAGACGTGCTGCCGCCCGGCGGCGTACAGCTGCTTGAGCGCCTCGGCCGGGTCCCGCGTCTGGAGGCGCAGCGCCTCGCCGGGGGCGTCGAAGATCCGGCTGTCGGCGGGGACCTCGCGCTCGCCCATCACGGCGCGGAGCGGCTGGTGCTCGACCGGCTGGTCGAGCTCGTCGCGGACGTTGAACTGCGGGTTGTCGATCAGCACCGTGCCGGTGCCGACGAGCAGCACGTCGCACTCGGCGCGCAGGGTGTGGGTGTCGCGCCGGGCGTCGGTGCCGCTGATCCAGCGGCTGGTGCCGTCGGCGGCAGCGCTGCGGCCGTCCAGGGTGGTGGCGAACTTCCAGGTCACGAACGGGCGCTGGTGCTCGACCGCGAACGTCCAGGCCCGGTTGACGCCGCGCGCGACCGTGGCCATCACCCCGGCCTCGACCTCGATCCCGGCCTCTTGCAGGGCGGCTGCTCCGCCGGCGGCAACCGGGTTCGGGTCGCGCTGCGCGAAGACGACACGGCGGACGCCTGCGGCGATCAGCGCCTCGACGCACGGACCGGTGCGGCCGGTGTGGTTGCAGGGCTCGAGCGTGACCACGGCCGTGGCTCCGCGCGCCGCGTCGCCAGCCTCGGTCAACGCGGCGACCTCGGCGTGCGGCGTACCGGCTCCGCGGTGGAAGCCCTCGGCGATCTCGGTGCCGTCGTCAGCGAGCAGCACGCAGCCGACGCGCGGGTTGGGCCCGAGCGGCACTCCCGGCGTGGCCGCGAGGCTCAGCGCACGGCGCATCGCGGCCTGCTCGGCCGGTGTCGTGGTCATCGCTACCCCTCAAGTCCTCAGGAAAATGGACTCCGGGGTGGCGGGCGCGGTCGTCTCGACGGCCACGCTGCGTGATCTTCTCATCCGGACTTTGACCGTCGGTCCAGGAATTTCACCTGATCAACCGGCCACTGGATGTGGCCGGGTCGCGGACTGTCACCGCCGGTGCGGAGTTTCACCGCCCCCAGAGCACGCTCTTGCTGGGTCGAACTCTGCCACACGACTAGACATTCCCGCGTGGGTGTCCGAATGTGACGTCGGCTACTCCCGAGCGGTGGTGACCCGCGTCCAGACGCAGAGGCCGAGACCCGCGAGGGCGGCGACCGCGACCAGGCCGACGTGGAGGGGCGACCACACGTCGTCGGGGTCGCCGCCGAAGGTGATGGCCAGAGCCAGGACGACCGCGAGGGCGAGGAAGCCCAACCCGAATTCGAACGAGCGTTGGGCGAACAGACGGTGCAGCACTGTGTCCATGCCGTCAGTGTGCCACCGGCATCCGGGACTACCCGTCCAGGTGGTGCTCGCGCAGCCAGACCTCGCCGCGGCGGCGCGAGGCCTGGGCCAGCCAGGCGTCCTGGACGAGCTCGACGATCTCCTCGCGTGACACCTCGCCGACCCGCGAGGCCCGCAGCAGGACCGACGGGTGGCCGTCGAAGTGCGGCGTCGTGAAGAACGGAGACGACTCATCCTGCACGAGCGCGAGCTTGTCGCCCTCGGACGAGACCCAGATGACAATGACGTCCTGGTAACGCTCCCCCGTCTCCGGGTCGGCGGCGTCCGGTCGTGCGGTGCGGAAGAAGACGAACGACTTGCTCCCGACCTGATAGACCGGGTTGCTCTCGGGGCGGTAGACGGTGACGTGTGGCATCCCACGCGCGGCGTCGTGGATGTCGTCGATCGTCGCCCGGCGGCTCACTTCGAGGCGGCCTCCGCCTTCGCCTTCAGCTCACGCACCATCGCGTCGGGGTCGGCGGCGGAGTAGACGGCGCTGCCGGCGACGAACACGTCGGCGCCGGCCTCGGCGCACCGCTCGATCGTCTCGAGACTGACTCCCCCGTCGACCTGGAGCCAGGTCTCGACGCCGTGCTTGCGCATCAACGCGCGCGCCGTACGGATCTTGGGCAGGCACAGGTCGAGGAACTTCTGGCCGCCGAAGCCCGGTTCCACGGTCATGATCAGCACCATGTCGAGCTCGGGCAAAAGCGCCTCGTAGGGCTCGATCGGCGTCGCCGGCTTCAGGGCCATCGACGCGCGGGCGCCCTGGTTGCGCAGTTCCCGGGCGAGCCGGATCGGGGCTTTGGTCGACTCGACGTGGAAGGTGACGCTGCGGGCGCCGGCCTCGGCGTAGAGCGGCGCCTGGGTGTCGCAGTCCTCGATCATCAGGTGGGCGTCGAGGGGGATGTC
>JBDSPC010000205.1:0-7551 GCA_039914485.1 Nocardioides sp. | reverse complement strand
CTCGATCAGGCTGTCGAGCTCGCGGAAGAGCGCCTCGGGCGAGACCACGACACCGTTGGCGATCACGCTGGTGGCGCCGGGCGTCAGGATCCCGCTGGGCAGCAGATGCGTGGCGAACTTCTCGCCGTTGACCACGATCGTGTGGCCGGCATTGTGCCCACCACTCGTGCGGACGACGAAGTCGATGGAGTCGGTCGTGGCAAGCAGGTCCGTCGCCTTGCCCTTGCCTTCATCGCCCCACTGGGCACCGAGTACGACGATCGCGGGCATTGCAGCCCTCCTGGGGTGAGACGGCAGAAAAAGCATCGAGCTCCGGCACAAGTGCACCGGAGCTCTTGCGGCCACACGTTAGCGCACCCGGGGCGGGGTACGTCGGCATGCGCTCGAGAGCGGTCGGCTACTGTCCGCCGGATGGACCCCCTGCTCGTCATCACGAACTCGGAAGCGGGCACAGCCGACCAGGTGCGCCTCGACGTCGCGCTGGCGATCCTGCGCGAATCGGCGTCCGTGGAGGTGGCCGCGACGAGGAACCCCGGCGAGCTCGACGGTGTGCTGCACCGCGCGGGTTCGCGGCGGATCGTGGTGGCCGGTGGCGACGGTAGCCTGCACGCCGTCGTGGCCGCGCTGCACAGGCGCCACGAGCTCACCGGCAAGACGCTGGCCCTGCTGCCACTCGGCACCGGCAACGACTTCGCCCGCGGCACCGGCATCCCGCTCGAGATCGAGGACGCCGCCCGGCTCGTGCTGGACGGTGAGCCGCGCCCGGTCGACCTGATCGTCGACGAGACGGGGGAGATCGTGGTCAACAACGTGCACGTCGGCGCGGGCGCCCAGGCCAGCCGCAAGGGACACAAGTGGAAGCACCGACTCGGCAGCGTCGGCGTGGGCAAGCTCAACCTCGGCAAGCTCGGCTACCCGATCGGCGCACTGCTGGCCGCGGTCAACCCGCCCAGCCACCGCTGGCGGATCGAGCTCGACGGCAGGGTCGTGATGGACGTCGACCAGCCCGTGCTGATGGTGGCCGTCGGCAACGGCGCCAGCGTGGGCGGTGGCACCGAGCTGAATCCGGAGGCCGATCCCGAGAGTGGGCAGCTGGACGTGATGATCGCCCTGGCCGTCTCGCCCACCGCCAAGGTCGGCTACGCCCTGCACCTCGCCCGCGGGGAGCACCACGAGCGCAACGACGTGCTCTACCTGCGCGGCCGCGAGGTGTCGGTGAGCGGCGAGGAGTTCTGGGTCTCGGCCGACGGGGAGATCTACGGACCCGAGCGGTCGCGGACTTGGCGACTGGAAGCTGCGGCGTACGACATGGTGCTGCCCCGCTCCTAGTCAGAGCCAGCCGCGGCGGACGGCCTCGACCCCGGCCTGGAAGCGGGTGTCGACGCCGAGCTCGGTCATCAGCGCGGCGATGCGACGGCGAACCGTGCGCAGGCTGATCCCGAGCTTGCGGGCGATGACCTCGTCCTGGGCGCCGGCGACGAGCTGCTCGAGCAGGAAGCGACGCAGGTCCGGTCGCGCCTCCCCGGTGTCGAACGCCGGCACGGGCGTGGCGGTGGACCACAGCTGCTCGAACCAGTGGGTGAGCGCGGCGACGACCGAGCGCTGCCGGACGTGGACGCGAGGCTCGTCGGCATAGCCGAGCGGCTCGGGGAGCACGGCGTGGGCGTCGCCGAGGATGAACATCCGGGTCGGCAGCTCCGAGATCACCCGGATCTGCTCACCGAGGCGGGCGCGGGTGCGCAGCGCCTCGGGCGCCTCGTGCAGGGCACGGACCGGATAGATCGCACGCGACTTGCGCCCGCCGGCCATCGCCTCGGCGAGCAACTGGCTGACCGCCGACTCGCGCGGCATCGCCCACGCGTCGGGGCGCAACCACAGCATGTCGCCGCGGCTGGTGCGCAGCATCTGCCCGATCAGCGCCAGCGCGTTGCCCCCGGAGCTGAGCTCCCCCTCGATCGGCCGCGTGTCGGAGACGTCGGTCTCGGCGGGGCGCGTCGCGGCCGCGACGAGGTGCGGCACGGCCCACGCGAGGGCATCGAGCCGGCTGGCGACGGTCGAGGCGCGGCTCGCCTCCCCGCGGACGAGGTCCGCGACGACCAGCGCCATCGGCGGGACGACGACCTTCTCGCCCACGAGCTCCACGAGCCCGAGGTCGCGGAGCGGGATCAGCTGGGTCAGCAGCTCATCGCGGCCCAGCTGCAGCAGGCGGGCGACCTCGTCGAGCGTGTTCCCCGACGTCGGCGCCACCTGGTAGTACAGCCGCTCCGACTCTCGCGTCAGGCCGAGCGAGGTCAGCACGGAGGACGGCACGTCGACAGCCATGGTGGCAGGTTAGTGCCACCGGCACCTGCGAGCCATCTGGCAGGCGCTGGCCACCCCGAGAATGAGTTGACGCGTTGGTGTCCGGTGTATCGCGGGGGTGTGCCACTGGACAGGTCCTCGGTCTTTCGAGATCGGGGCCGCCGGCGCGTAGGGCATCGGAGTCGCCGCAGGGGACGGCTCCGGTGCCCTAGTCATGTGCCCGATAGCCTTGCCGCTCGAGTTCATCAACCCGATCGGAGCACAACCAGACATGGCACGAGGCGGACAGTCCGGTGAACCCATCGACTGGGTGACGCGCGCAGCGGACGACGCCATCCGGCACGCCGGCGAGGGCAACCTCGTGACGGTTGCGTCGGGTGCCAGCCCGTCCGGCCCGATCCACCTCGGCAACCTGCGCGAGTTCCTCACCCCGCACTTCGTCGCCGAGGAGCTGCGGCGTCGCGGCCTGGCCGTTCGCCACCTGCACTCGTGGGACGACTACGACCGCTTCCGCAAGGTGCCCGCCGGGGTCCCCGCTGAGTGGGCCGATCACATCGGGCGCCCGCTCAGCGCCGTACCGGATCCGTGGGAGTGCCACGAGTCATGGGCCGAACACTTCAAGGAGCCCCTGCGCGCATCCCTGGCCGAGATGGGCGTCCAGATGGACGAGATCAGCCAGACGCAGATGTACCAGGCCGGCACCTACCGCGAGCAGATCCTGCACGCGATCAAGCACCGCGACCGGATCGACGAGGTCCTCGGTCGCTACCGCACCAAGGCCGCGCCCGCCGCCGAGACCGAGGAGGAGGCCTCCTCCCTGGCCGACTCGGTCGCCAACGAGGACTTCGAGGGGACGGGCGACCTGTCGCGCTTCCCCTACAAGCCGTGGTGCGCCTCGTGTGGGCGGGACACGACGGACGTCACGGCCTACGACGACGAGAGCACCGACCTCGCCTACACCTGCCGCGTCTGCGGGTTCTCGGGTTCGACGCATGTCGCCACGCAGGACGGTGGCAAGCTGGTCTGGAAGGTCGACTGGCCGATGCGGTGGGCGTGGGAGAAGGTCAACTTCGAGCCCGCCGGCCTCGATCACATGACGCCCGGCTCGAGCTACACCGTCGGCCAGGAGCTGGTCTCCTCGATCTTCGACTGGCAGGCGCCCGCGCGCGTCACCTATGCCTTCGTCGGGATCGCCGGCGTGCAGAAGATGTCGTCGTCGAGCGGCGGCGTGCCGACCCCGGCCGACGCCCTCGCGATCCTCGAGGCGCCCATGGTGCGCTGGCTCTACACCCGCCGCGCGCCCAAGCAGGCCTTCACGATCGACTTCGGCCCCGAGGTCGTTCGCTTGTACGACGAGTGGGACGCGTTGCGCCGCAAGGCCGGCGACCCCGCGAAGCGGGACGTGGCCGTGCTCGCCTTCGAGCGCGCCTCGGCCACGGCGTCCGGGCCGTTGCCGGTCCCCGCGGTCGCCGTACCCTTCCGGACTCTGTCGTCGATCGCCGACGTCACCGCCGGCTCGGCTGACCTGATCAGCCGCGTCGTCGAGCACGTCGGCTTCCCGCACTCCTCGGTCGACGACCTGGAGCCGCGGCTGGCCCGGGCGATGGCGTGGACCGCGTCGCTGCCTTCCGATGAGCGCACGACGGTGCGGTCCACTCCGGACGCCGTCCGGCTCGCTGCGCTGAGCGAGGACGAGGAGCTGTGGCTGCGGATCTTCCTGGACCGGCTGCCCACCGAGCTCGAGCTGGACTCGGTGACGACGGTCGTCTACGGCGTACCCAAGGTCGCCCGCGGCCTCGGTTTCGAGGACGCCCCGACCGACCACGTCAAGGCGGACCAGAAGGAGTTCTTCAAGCTCCTCTACAACCTGCTCGTCGACGCCGAGCGCGGCCCGCGCCTGCCGACCCTGATCGTGGCGCTCGGGCCGGACACGGTCAGGCGCCTGCTCGGCGGCGCCTAGGGTGGCGGCATGAATCACCTCGACCTGATGGCCGGCCCCCCGCCCACCCACCTGCCGGCGGACCCTGCCGCCACGGAGCTCGCTGGCGGCGCCGCGCCCGCTGACGTCGTACGCCGACACCCGGAGTCCCCCGCGGCGTGGGCCGCCTTCGCGGCGCTCGCGAAGGGCGAGGGGGCAGACGACGTGACCGTCTACGCCTACTCGCGCGTCGGCTACCACCGCTCGCTGGACATGTTGCGCCGCAACGGCTGGAAGGGCCACGGGCCGGTGCCGTGGGAGCACGAGCCCAACCGGGGCTTCCTGCAGAGCCTCGCGCTGCTGGCGCTCAGTGCGCGCGCGATCGGCGAGACGGCCGAGTGGGAGCGGTGCTCGGAGTTCCTGCGCGACTCCAGCCCTGCGGCGTACGACGCACTGCTGGGCTGATCGCAGCCCGCGTGACCCCGGTCACACGGCCGCGGTAGCGTGCCGGAATGACCCTCGGGAACGACACCACCAGACCGCGCCCTGAAGACGGGCCCCCTCCGACCCACCAGAAGCTGATGATCGCGGCCGGCGTGCTGCTCGTCATCCCGATCATCGCGCTGCTGGCGGTGCCGACCTATGCCAAGGAGGACCCGGAGCTCTTCGGCTTCCCGTTCTTCTTCTGGTACCAGTTCCTCTGGGTGTTCCTGTGCTCGGGACTGACCTACGCCGCCTACCGGCTCACCCTCGCTGCCCGCAAGAACAACGGGGGTGACCGATGAGTGCGCAGGTTGCGGTGATGGCGGCCGACACCGGCGTCAACGGCATCGCGCTCACGGTGCTGATCGTGCTGTTCCTCCTCGTCGCCGTCGCCGGTTTCATGGCGTCGCGCTTCAAGCGCGGTGACGGGCTCGAGTCGCTGGACGAGTGGGGTCTGGGCGGTCGCAAGTTCGGCACCTGGATCACCTGGTTCCTGCTCGGCGGCGACCTCTACACGGCCTACACGTTCGTCGCCGTACCGGCCGCGATGTTCGCCACCGGCGCGGTCGCAGGCTTCTTCGCCGTGCCCTACACGATCGTGCTCTACCCGATCATCTTCATCTTCATGGCGCGGCTGTGGTCCGTCAGCCACCGCCACGGCTACGTGACGACGGCCGACTTCGTGCGCGGCCGCTACAACAGCCGTGGCCTGTCGCTGGCGGTCGCGGTGACCGGCTTCGTCGCGACGATGCCCTACATCGCACTGCAGCTCGTCGGCATCCAGGCCGTGCTAGAGGTGGCCGGGGTCGGCGGCGGTGACAACATCATCGCCAAGGACGCGCCGCTCTTCATCGCCTTCGCGGTGCTGGCGGCCTTCACCTACTCCAGCGGCCTGCGCGCCCCGGCGGTGATCGCGTTCGTCAAGGACATCCTGATCTACCTCGTCATCATCGTCGCGGTCATCTACCTGCCCGGCCAGGTCGGCGGCTGGGACAACATCTTCGGCTCCGCGCAGGAGAAGATGGCGGCCAACAACGAGCTCACCGGCAAGCCGACGGGCGCCTTCCTCCCCGGCGTCGGTGCCGGCTGGGCCTACGCCACGCTGGCCCTCGGATCGGCGCTCGCCCTGTTCATGTACCCGCACTCGGTGACCGCGAGCCTGAGCTCCAACAGCCGCAACACGATCCGGCGCAATGCCGCGATCCTGCCGGCCTACTCCTTCGTCCTCGGCCTGCTGGCACTGCTCGGCTGGGTCGCGATTGCGGCGGGGACGAAGCCGATCGGCCTCGACGGCGAGGCCAACGCACAGCTGGTGATTCCGCAGCTGTTCGAGGACATGTTCCCGGCCTGGTTCGCGGGGGTTGCGTTCTCGGCCATCGCGATCGGCGCGCTCGTGCCGGCCGCGATCATGTCGATCGCCGCGGCCAACACCTTCAGCCGCAACATCTACAAGGAGTGGCTCAAGCCCGACGCCACCCCGAAGCAGGAGGCCAAGGTCTCCAAGGTGATGTCGCTGGTGGTCAAGGGGTTCGCGCTTGTCTTCGTGCTCACCCTCGACAAGCAGAACGCGATCAACTTCCAGCTCCTCGGCGGCATCTGGATCCTCCAGACCTTCCCGGCGGTCGTGTTCAGCCTCTTCACGCGTTGGTTCCACCGCTGGGCGCTGCTCGCGGGGTGGGCGGTCGCGATGGTGTACGGCACCGTGGAGGCCTACAAGGTCGTCAACCCGGCCACCGGCAAGCACTTCGGCGGATCCCTGGCACTGATGCCGGGCATCGAGCAGATGGGCTACATCGCGATGACGGCGTTCGCCCTCAACCTCGCGATCGCGATCGTGCTGAGTGCGATCCTGCACGCCGCCAAGGTCTCGAACGGCCAGGACGAGACGATCCCGTTCGACTACTTCGCCGATGCGGACGACCCGCGGGTGCAGAAGGACCTCGCCGAGCACGTCGCGGACAAGCCCTACTCCGATCCCGACGGAGTCCCCGGCAACGCCGGTCCTCGCTGACGCCAGCGTGTGGGTCGGGCGCCAAGAAAGATGGGGTGGCGCCCGACCCACACTGGCTCATCGAGGGATCTGGATCCTCAGCAGCTCCGACTTCCCGTTGCCGGTGTTCGTCAGGTTGACGACCACCGTGCCGAGCGGCTGGGCCGACAGCGTCTTGCTCTGGGCGGTGAGCGCGGCCGCCTGCTTCCGGAGCTTCTTCGCCTTCTTGAGCAGCTTCTTGGCCTTCTTC
Organism: Nocardioides sp.; assembly: GCA_039914485.1. GTDB lineage: Bacteria > Actinomycetota > Actinomycetes > Propionibacteriales > Nocardioidaceae > Nocardioides. The sequence continues at coordinate 609 of JBDSPC010000205.1, read as the reverse complement.
AGCAGCTTGACCGCCTTGGCCGGCGGAGCCGTCTTGGCCTGCTTCTTCAGCTTCTTCGCCTTCCTGGTGAGCTTCTTGGCCTTCTGGATCGCCAGCTTGGCCTGGGCCAGCAGCGCAGCCGGAGCGGCCTTCGCCGCCTGGACGGCGGCGATGCCGGTCGGCGTGTTCGTCACCACGAGGTTGCCCGTGCCACCGGCCGGGATCTTCGCCGTACCCGACCCGAGCGCCGTCGTCGCCTTCTTCGCCATCCGCGCGGTCGCCCGCGGGACGACGTCACCCCAGTTGAGGAAGGAGGCGGTCGCCGTGAGGTTGGTGTCGATGGGCCCGGTCGGCAGGTTGCTGGTCAGCGGGACCGTGAAGGTCGCCAGGGTCGGCGAGAACGCCCCGGTCGTGCCGGGCGTCACGACCACCCCGGTCGTGCCCTCGAACGGGTCGAGGGCAAGGGACTTGCACTGGGCCGCGGCGAGGTTCTCGTAGCGAAGGTTGTCGACGAAGGCGGCACTGTCGAGGATGCCGTCGCCCTGGTCGAAGATCGTCAGGTAGAGCGAGTTGGTCGAGCCGGGCGTGACCGGGACGCGCGCTATCAGCGGCAGCGTGGCGCCGTCGTAG
>JBDSPC010000195.1:0-3975 GCA_039914485.1 Nocardioides sp. | reverse complement strand
TCGCCGGCGAACATCCGGGCCGGGTCCTCGCCGTCGCGCTTGAACGGGAAGACGCCCGCGGTGAAGGGGAAGTAGCCCGGGAGGTTCTCGTTGCGCCAGAACTTCACCAGCTCGCCGTGGTCGGTGTAGCGGGGGAGCGCGACGCGGGGGATCTTGTTGCCGGACAGGGACTCGCGGGTCAGCTTGGTGTGGATCTCGCGGTCGCGGACCTTCGTGACCTGTTCGTCGCCGGAGTAGGACTCCACGACCGCGGGCCACGCCTTGATCTGGTCGGCGACCTCGCGCGGCAGCTGTCGCTGCGCGGACTCGAGCAGGTCCTCGACGCCGTTGGTGTCCTTGTCGGCGGAGACCAGCTCGCCCTGCACGATGTCGAGCCGCTGCACCCGACGAGCCGCCTCGGCGAGGCGGTCGGTCTGTGCGTGGTAGCCCCGCACCGTCTCGGTGATCTCCGCGAGGTAGCGGACACGATCGGTCGGGACGACCTGCCGGATCCCCGACGAGTGGCGTACGTCGACGTGCGGGAGCGTGCCCTCCGCGACCGGCAGCCCGCCGGCCGCGAGGGTGTCGCGCAGGTGCTGGTAGAGCGCGGTGACGCCGTCGTCGTTGAAGGTCGCGGCGCTGGTGCCGAAGACCGGCATCTCGTGGGGCTGTTTGCCGAAGGCCTCGCGGTTGCGGACGAGCTGACGGCCGACGTCGCGCAGCGCGTCCTTGGCGCCGCGGCGCTCGAACTTGTTGATCGCCACGGTGTCGGCGAAGTCGAGCATGTCGATCTTCTCGAGCTGGGAGGCGGCGCCGAACTCCGGCGTCATGACGTAGAGCGAGTGGTCGACAAAGGGCACGATCGCCGCGTCGCCCTGACCGATGCCGGGCGTCTCGACGATGACGAGGTCGAAACCGGCCGCCTTCATCACCGCGATCACGGTGTCGAGGTGCTCGGGCACCTCGTGGGCGCCGCGGGTGGCCAGCGAGCGGAAGAAGATCCGGTCGCCGTCCAGCGAGTTGGCACGGATGCGGTCACCCAGCAGGGCGCCACCCCCCTTGCGACGGGTCGGGTCGACCGCGATCACGGCGATCCGGAGCTTGTCCTGCTGGTCGACGCGGAAGCGGCGCACCAGCTCGTCGGTCAGCGACGACTTGCCCGAGCCGCCGGTGCCGGTGATGCCGAGCACGGGCGCGGAGTGGGCGGCGGCCGCCTGCGTGATGCGCGCCAGCATGTCGTCGGTGAGCTGGCCGGTCTCGGCGCCGGTCAGGGCGCGGGCGATGGCGTGCCGGTCGCCGGCCAGGACGGCGTCGATGTCGGCCGGCGATGCCTCCCACGGGTCGAAGTCGCAGTCGGCGACGACCGAGTTGATCATCCCGACGAGGCCCATCCGCTGGCCGTCCTCGGGGGAGAAGATGATGACGCCCGACTCGCGGAGGCGCTTGATCTCGGCCGGCACGATGACGCCGCCGCCACCGCCGACGACCTTGATGTGGTCGGCGCCGGCCGCACGAAGCGACTCGACGAGGTATTCGAAGTATTCGACGTGCCCGCCCTGGTAGGACGACACCGCGATGCCCTGGGCGTCCTCCTCGAGCGCCGCGTCGACGACCTCCTGGACGGAGCGGTTGTGACCGAGGTGGATCACCTCGCAGCCCTGGCTCATGAAGATCCGCCGCATGATGTTGATCGAGGCGTCGTGCCCGTCGAACAGGGCGGATGCCGTGACGAGGCGAACCGGGTGCTGGGGCTGGTGCAGGTCGACCATGAGGAATCCTCGAAGCGATAGTTGGGTGTCCTACTACCGGGATACTAGGACATCCAACTACCTAGTGTGAAGTGGCGGTGCTGGCGACGTGGTCACCGGCACCCGAGCGGAGCTCGCCGAGGAGCTCGGTGAGCTGTTCGACCCGCTCGAGCGGCAGGCCGGGCTGCTCGAAGACCTGGCTGTTGAGGCCCGCGGTCGCGCGCTCGACGACGTCGCGCCCGGCCGTGGTCAGGGAGGCCAGGATCACGCGGCGGTCGTCGTCGCGGCGGAGGCGTTCGACGTACCCCTGCTTCACGAGACGCTCGACGACGCTCGTGACGCTGGTCGGGTGCACCTGCAGCAGGGATCCGAGGCGCGTCATCGGCATCGAGCCGGACTGGACGAAGGACAGGAGGCGCAGCACCTCGTAGCGCGCGAAGGTCAGGTCGAGCGGTCGCAGCACCGAGTCGATGCGCTCCATCAGCAGCTGCTGCACGCGCACCACGGAGGTCACCATTGCCATGCCGTCGGCGGCGTCGGCCCAGCCGTGGCGGATCCACTGACTGTGGGCCTCGTGGATCGGGTCCCGGTCTGCTGTCATGCAGGACAGGCTACGGGAGATTCCTAGGACGTCCTTGCAATCACTGCCGCCGCCACGAACGGCGTGGCCGCTGCGGCCAGCAGCCCGCCGATGCCCAGGGCCAGGCCGACGGGAGTCGTCTGCCCCAGGCCGATCGCGACGAGCGCGCCGACGCCGAGGAGTCCGGCGACGTAGCGCCCGGCGAGGGTGACGGGAAGTGCGACCTCGTGGCCGCGTCGCCACGCCTCGTCGGAGGACAGGGTGCGGGCCGTCCGGATCGCGATCGCGCTGCCGCGCGCGAGCCGACCGGCGGCGGCCTCCCGGGTCGCCCACCAGAGCAGGGCGCTCAGGGCAGCACCGGCCACGGCCAGCAGGACGGTCACGCCCTGCGTCCCGCCGAGGAGCTCCACCTCAGAACTTCTGGTCGATCAGGCCGGTGTCGACGTAGTAGAGGAAGCCGCCGATCTTGACCGACTCGGGGATGAGCGGGTGCGAGCGCACCCGGCGCACGTCCTCCTGCAGCGAGGCGATCTGGTCGGTGATGACGTGGAACTCCTGCCACGAGGCGTCGACGCCCATCGAGCTGCCGACCTTGACCCGCAGGTCGGCCTCGGTGTTGCCGGCCATCGCGCACTTGGTGTGGGGCACGATCAGGATCCGCTCCACGCCGAGGAGGTGCACGCCGAGGACGAGCGCCTCGAGCGCCGAGCCGTCCACGCGGCCACCGGGGTTGCGGAAGATCTTGGCGTCGCCGTGCTCGAGGCCCAGCATCCGCAGCGGATCGATCCGGCTGTCCATGCAGGTGACGATCGCAACGCCCGCGTGGGCCACGCCGTCGAAGTCACCCAGGGTGAAGTCCTCGGCAAAGGTCTTGTTGGCGGCGATCAGATCGGTGAAGTCGTCCACGAGGGGCAGGTTAACGGAGGTCGGCACCCAGCACGGTGGCACGCACCGTCGGCGAGATGCGATAGGGCTGGGACTCGAGCAGCGGACCGAGGGTGCGCCGCAGCCGGGACATCTCCGCGCGCACCGTGAGCACCCGGCTCGGGTCGGCAAACAGGTCGTCGGCCAGCTGGGCGGCCGTGCGTCCCTCCGGCGAGCGGATGAGGGCGAGCAGGATCTCGGCGTGCCGCGGGCTCGGCCGGTGCTGCCACGCGTGGCTGGGCGTGCTGACGCGCAGCTCACGGCCCTCACGGAGGTCGAGCACCAGGTCGGTGGCCGCCGGGCCCCCGTCGCCGAGCCGCACCAGCCAGCCGCCCGGAAGCGGCTCGACCGTGACCGCGCCGAGGGCCGGCAGCCAGGTCGACTCCGCGGACAGGTCGGCCGGCAGGATCAGCCGGTCGGGCGCGGAGAAGCCGGTGACGGCCGCGATGTGCCCGCTCCGATCAACGGCCAGCGTGCGACCGCCCACGCGAGCGACGACGGGCGCCGCGTGGGCCCGCAGCCTGTCGAGGGCGGCGGCGTGCTCGTTGCGGACCTCCGCCTCGGCCAGCTTCGCGGTCACGCCGACGAGGGCCAGGACGGAGCGTTGTACGGCGAACGCCGGGCCACTGATGTCGACGGCACCGAGCGTCTCGCCGGTCCACGGGTCCTTGACGGGCGCAGCGGCGCAGCTCCAGCGGGTGTGCGACTCGACGTAGTGCTCGGGCCCCTGGATGTGCACGGGCT
>JBDSPC010000187.1:0-8961 GCA_039914485.1 Nocardioides sp. | reverse complement strand
GCCTCGCCGACGAGCCGGACGTACAGGTCGAAGCCGACGTCGGCGATGTGACCGGACTGCTCGCCGCCGAGCAGGTTGCCCGCTCCGCGGATCTCGAGGTCCTTCATCGCGATCGCCATGCCGCCGCCGAGGTCGGAGTGCTGGGCCAGGGTGGCCAGCCGCTCGTGCGCGGTCTCGGTGAGCGGCTTCTCGGCGGGGTAGAGGAAGTAGGCGTAGGCCCGCTCGCGCGATCGACCAACGCGACCACGCAGCTGGTGCAGCTGGCTCAGGCCCAGGGTGTCCGAGCGCTCGATGATCATCGTGTTGGCGTTGGAGACGTCCAGACCGGACTCGACGATGGTCGTGCAGACGAGCACGTCGAAGCGCTTCTCCCAGAAGTCGAGCATCACCTGCTCGAGCTGGTGCTCGCCCATCTGGCCGTGCGCGGTCGCGACACGGGCCTCGGGCACCAGCTCGCGGAGGTGGGCCGCGGCCTTCTCGATCGAGTTGACCCGGTTGTGGATGAAGAAGACCTGTCCCTCACGCAGCAGCTCGCGGCGTACGGCGGCAATCACCTGGCGGTCCTCGTAGGCCCCGACATAGGTCAGCACCGGGTGCCGCTCCTCGGGCGGGGTGGTGATCGTGGACATCTCGCGGATGCCGGTGACGGCCATCTCGAGGGTGCGCGGGATCGGGGTCGCACTCATCGACAGCACGTCGACGCTGGTGCGCATCCGCTTCATCTGCTCCTTGTGCTCGACGCCGAAGCGCTGCTCCTCGTCGACGATGATCAGCCCGAGATCCTTCATCCGGATGTCCGGGTTGAGCAGCCGGTGGGTGCCCACCACGATGTCGACCGAGCCCTCCTCGAGCCCGGCGATCACCTCGCGCGCCTCCTTGTCGGTCTGGAAGCGCGAGAGCCCCTTGAGCACGACCGGGAACCCGCTCATCCGCTCCGCGAACGTCGAGAGGTGCTGCGTCACGAGCAGCGTCGTCGGCACGAGTACGGCGACCTGCTTGCCGTCCTGCACGGCCTTGAACGCCGCCCGGACGGCGATCTCGGTCTTGCCGTAGCCGACGTCACCGCAGACCAGGCGGTCCATCGGAACGGTCCGCTGCATGTCGACCTTGACCTCGTCGACGGTGGTCAGCTGGTCGGGCGTCTCGTGGAAGGGGAAGGCGTCCTCCAGCTCGCGCTGCCAGGGGGTGTCGGGACCGAACGCGTGGCCCTTGGTGGCCTGCCGGGCGGCGTACAGCTTGATCAGCTCGGCCGCGATCTCGCGGACGGCCTTGCGGGCGCGGTTCTTGCGCTTGGTCCAGTCGCCGCCACCGAGGCGGTCGAGGCTGGGCTGCTCGCCGCCGACGTAGCGGGTGATCTGGTCGAGGGTGTCGGCCGGCACGAAGAGCTTGTCGGCGGGCGCACCGCGCTTGGAGGAGCCGTATTCGAGGACGAGGTATTCGCGGGTCGCGCCGTGCAGGACCCGCTGCTGCATCTCCACGAACCGGCCCACGCCGTGCTGCTCGTGCACGACGTAGTCGCCGGCCTTGAGCTCCAGCGGGTCGATCTGCTTCTTGCGACGCGTCGGCATCTTGCGCATGTCGCGGGTCGAGGCCTTCTGGCCCGAGAGGTCCTCGCCGGTGAGCACCGCGATCCGGGTCTCGGGGTCGACGAAGCCGCTGACCAGGCCGCCGGTGGTGACGGTGACGACGCTCTTGTCCGGGGTGACCTCACCCTCGATGAGGGCGGCCGGGACGTCGTGCTCGGCCAGCACCTCGACCATGCGCTCGGCCGGTCCGTGGCCCGGGTGCACGACGGTGACGCGGTAGCCGTCGGCCAGCCAGCCACGGATGTCGGCGATCGCCTTCTCCATGTCGCCGCGGTAGGCGTCGGCGGCCTGCACCGACAGCGGGCGGGAGGGTACGGCGCCCGCCAGCACATCGACGTCGAGCTCGACGCTGTCGATGCCGAACGGGCTGACCGTCCACCAGCCGAGGTTGCGCTCGATCGCGCTGCCGCGCACGTCGGCGACCTCGCGGTAGGACGCGGCACCGAGGTCGATCGGGGACTGCCCGCCGCTCGCGGCCGCCGCCCAGCTCGCGCCCAGGAACTCCTCGCTGGTCGCGACCAGGTCGTGGGCGCGGGTGCGTGCGCGCTCGGGGTCGAGCACGAGGACGGTCGTCGTGTCGGGCAGCAGGTCGACGAGGAGCTCCATGTCGTCGACCAGCACGGGGGCGAGCGACTCCATGCCCTCGACCGCGATGCCGGCCGCGATCTTGTCCGTCAGCTCCAGCAGCTGCGGGTGTGCCTGCCCGAGGGCGGCCGCACGTCGGCGTACGTCATCGGTCAGGAGGAGCTCTCGACACGGCGGCGCCCAGAGGCGGTCGAGGGTCTCGACAGTGCGCTGGTCGGCGACCGAGAAGGAGCGGATCTCCTCGACGTCGTCGCCCCAGAACTCCACGCGCAGCGGGTGTTCCTCGGTCGGCGGGAAGACGTCGACGATGCCGCCGCGGACGGCGAACTCGCCGCGCCGCTCGACCATGTCGACCCGGGAGTACGCCGCATCCGCGAGCCCGCGCACGACGTCCTCGAGCGCCGCCGTCGAGCCCTTGACGAGCTCGACGGGCTCGAGGTCGGCCAGGCCCTTGACCTGCGGCTGCAGGATCGAGCGGACCGGCGCGACGATGACGCTCAGCGGCCCGTTGCTGGCGTCGGTGCCGGGGTGCTTGAGCCGCCGGAGGACCGCCAGCCGGCGTCCGACCGTGTCGCTGCGGGGACTGAGCCGCTCGTGCGGCAGCGTCTCCCAGGACGGGTAGTAGGCCACGGTGGCGGGGTCGATCAGGTCGGCCAGCTCGACGACCAGGTCCTCGGCCTCGCGCGCCGTGGCGGTCACGGCCAGCACCGTCCGCCCGGCGTCGGCCAGGCCCTTCACCACCAGGGGTCGCACCGCCGGCGGACCGGTCAGGTCGAGCGCGCGCACCTGCCCGGCCTCGGACATCGCCTCGGCCAGCACCGGGCCACCGAGCACGGCGTCGGCGACCGCGGTCAGCGGGGTGGAATGCGGCACGGAACCTCCAGGGTCGAACGCGGACAGACCCCCAACCGGAGAGGGGTGGGGGTTCCCTCGAAGTCTACGAGGTGCCTCGGCCTACTCGGCGGGCGGCGGCGGACCGGCCTCGACCTCGCCCTCGGAGCGCAGGATGCAGAACTCGTTTCCCTCCGGGTCGGCGAGCACCAGCCAGCCGGTGCCGGGTCCGAAGTCACCCCGGTGGTCCTCGACGTCGGTCGCGCCGAGGCCGCGCACCCGTTCGATCTCGTCGTCGCGGGTGCCGGCGCGCGGACGGAGATCGAAGTGGACGCGGTTCTTGCCGCTCTTGGTGTCCGACACCTCGATGAAGAGGATGGAGTGCCCGGTCTCGGCATCGCGGATCAGGCACTCCTCGTGCCCGGGCAGGTTGGGATCGCCGTCGAGGTCGACATAGCCGAGCAGCTGCTTCCACCACTCGGAGAGCTCATAGGCGTTGGCGCAGTCGATGGTGGTGTGCGAGACGAAGGAGGTCATGTCGGTCAGGCTCGCACCGACCACCGACACCCGGCAACGGCCTTTACGCTGGCCGGGTGAACCGCGTCGGCTGGCCCATCGCCGTACTCCTCGTCCTGGCGACCGCTCCCGCGTGCGCCTCGGACCCGACACCCACGGCACCCACCTCGTCCGTTCGTACGGCGAACACCGCGCCCGATCCGGACCCGCTGGCCGACGGCCCGCGCCGGCCCGCCGGGGCCGGCGACGCAGCGCGGCTGATCGGTGCGGCACTGGACGTCATCTCGGACCCTGCGTCCGACCGGGATGCGGTCGCCCTCGCCGGACACGTCGAGCAGGTCGCCGTACGCGAGGTCAGCGCGCACCCGCGGTGGACGGCTCGGGTGCTCGAGCGGCTCCCCCGGCGCTTCCGCGTCCAGACGCGGACCAACGTCGCGGCCCGGCTCGCCTTCCGGTCGATGCACCCGACGAGCCTCGAGGACCTGGCCGACGAGCTGCCGGCCTGGCGCATCGTCGCGCCGGCGCCCGCGGCCGACCTCGAGCGCTTCTACCGCGAAGCGGAGCGCCGCTACGGCGTCGACTGGGAGTACCTCGCCGCGATCAACCTCGTCGAGACGGCCTTCGGCCGGATCCGCGGCACGTCGGTGGCGGGCGCGCAGGGGCCGATGCAGTTCCTGCCGAGCACGTGGGACATCTACGGCGATGGTGGCGACATCGACGATCCGCACGACGCGATCCTCGCGGCCGCGCGCCTGCTCCGCGCCAACGGCTTCAGTCGCGACAAGGCGGCTGCCCTCTACCGCTACAACAACTCGGCGGCGTACGTCCGAGGCGTCAGCCTGCATGCGCGGGTGGTGCAGCGCAGTCCGCGCGCGTTCCTCGGCTACCACGCGTGGCAGGTCTACTACCTGACCGCGCGCGGCAGCGTCTGGCTCGAGGAGGGCTACGCCTCGCGGCGACCCGTGCCCGTCGACGACTACATCGAGCAGCACCCGGAGGCACTGCCCTAGACGTCAGTCGGTGCCGTGCGTCCTGACGAACTCGATGATCTGGTCGGCGAGCTCGGGGCGGCACACGATCAGGTCGGGCAGCGAGGTGTCGTCCTGGTTGTAGACGATCGGCGAGCCGTCGACACGCGAGCAGTGCAGGCCGGCGGCGCGGGCCACGGCGACGGGCGCGGCGTTGTCCCACTGGTACTGCCCACCAGCGTGGACGTAGGCATCGGCGAGGTTGCGCACGACGCTCATCACCTTCACGCCCGCGGATCCCATGGGCACGAGCTCGGCGTCGATCTCGGCCGCGAGCGCCTCGACGAAAGCAGGGGGGCGGGTGCGGGAGACGGCGATGCGAGGACGCGCGGACGTGCGCGGTGGTACGGCGCTGGGCGCACCGGTGTTGAAGGTCTCCCCCAGCGCGGGCTGGGCGACGGCGCCGGCGGTGAGGCCGTCACCAGGGGCGGACGCCTCCCACAGGGCGACGTGCACGGCCCAGTCGTCGCGCGGCGGCTCGGAGAACTCACGGGTGCCGTCGAGAGGATCGATGATCCAGACGCGGGCGGCGGTGAGGCGCGCCTTGTCGTCGGTCGCCTCCTCGCTCAGCACGGCATCGTCGGGCCGGTGCTCGGTGAGGACGCGGGCCAGCAGCTCCTGGGCTGCGGCGTCGCCGGCATCCTTGAGCGCCTTGCCCTCGAGGCCGCTCTCGGCACGGACCCGGAGCAGGACCTCACCGGCCCTCTCGGCCGCCCAGACAGCGAAGGCGTGGTCGTCGAGGGTGTCGGGGTCAGTGGTCGCGTCAGTCACGGCGCCAGCCTAGGGGAGTGCTCACTCCTGGGGATGCCGCGGACTGGGCAGCGCGAGCCCGGCGGAGTCGATCCCGCCCAGCGACCCTCCGCCCATGCGGTGCAGGGCGGCCACCGCTGCCACTTGCGAGCCGACCCCGAGCTTGCGCCGGATCGACTTGATGTGGCTGCGGGCGGTCGTCTCGGCCACCCCGAGGTCGTCGACGATGTCGCAGACTCGATGGCCGGCGGCCAGCAGCTCGAGGACCTCGCGCTCGCGTGGAGACAGGTGCGCCAACCGGTCGCGCAGCGCGTCGTCCTCGGCCAGCCAGCCGAACCAGGCCCGCACCAGGGCGTCGCGTCGGCCCTCGGCGAGGGGCGAGCCGCCTTCTCGCACCATTCTCACGACCGAGTCCACGTCGACCAGGGTGGAGTCGGTGGGCATCACGCCAGCCGCGCCGCTCGCCAGGATCCCTCCCCACGCCGCACCTTCCGGGCGGTGGGTCAGCACCACGAAGCGGGCGGGCGACCGGGAGATCAGGTTCATCGCGGCCGCCATGGCGTCACGGTCCTCGAGATCGTCGAAGAGCAACACCACGTCGTACCCACTCAAGTCATGGGTCGCATGTCGCACTCCGGGCGACCACGACACGGCCTCGGCCACGATGCCCCGCCCGCCGAGGGCAGCGCTGACGGCCTGCGATATCAGGAGCAGACGGCAGAGCACCAAGACTTCGCCGACCTGGGCCGACGACTGGCTCGGCCTCGTCTCGCCAAGCATTGTGCGCATCATGACTCTCCTGCAACCGGGGGGCGGGGCGTGCACTCACGCCTTGGTCGCACGATGCCTGAGCAATCCCGGTGCAGGCGTCGCACGATGACGGACGTGCACAGATTTGGGGATGCCGTCAGCGCGACTCGTCAAGCACCGCGGCCCGTCTAGCCCACCATTGCCCAGAATTGGGTATCAGTTGATCATCGAGGGGGTCCGTGCAAGATGAGACCTACATTTCGTTGAGCGGCCCTCGGGGGAACGCACCGTTGACGGTGGTCCAGTGATCACCCGAAGAGGAGTCTTGACAAGGCGGGGAAGGTCTTGTCTCGGCACAAGGGGCTATGGGGCGTGGATTCGTGCGACAAGAAAAATCAACCAAGACATACCTGAAGGGCTGGCCCGAGGGCCTGCTGGCGGCGGGGCTCACCGTGGCTCCGGTGCTCGTGGTGCTCACGACCGTGCCAGCCACCCGGGCGGCTCACACAGCCGCCCAGATCGTCGGCATGATGGCTGGCGGCCTGATGCTGCTCGCAGCGCTGCTCTTCTTCTTCCACTGGCTCACGACGCCCAGTCGTCGGCACAGCTGGACCGTGACCGCGATGCTCGTGCTGGCGGTCCAGGTGCTGGTCTCCTCCGGACACGAGCTCGCCAGCCCGCCGCCCGACCAGCACATGGTGCTGCTGTGGGGCAACGCGATCGACCTGCTGGCCATCACCGTCGTGATCGGCCTCATGCTCCTCGGCGCGCGGGCCGTCCGGAATCCTCAGCCGCTCCTCCTCGGGATCGGGCTGGCCGTCGCCCTGACTCTCCTGCACATGTCCGGACTCGTGGACCCGTTGCCGTTCACGTCGTCAGCGGCCGCCGCCGGGGTGGTGCTCCTCTTGATCGTCGCCGCGCACCTCGTCGTCGCGTGGCTGGTGCTGCGCGACCACAACCTGGTCGAGTGGGCCCGCAACCGGCTGGCCCTGACGGTGGCCCTGATCGGGGTCGCTCACATCGCCCGATCGGGCGCGTTCGAAGGCCTGGCGACCGACCTCGCTGCCTCCCTGGCCCTGGCGAGTGCCGCCGGCATCTGGGCGAGCACCACCTTCCTGCTGCTCCGCGACGCGATGTCCACCCAGCACCGGCGCTCGATCGTGCTCGAGGGCTCCCTGCTCGAGATCGAGTCCAGCCTGCGCGGCAGCCGGGAGCAGCTGCACGAGATCCGCAGCACCGTCGCCGGCGCCGCGGGTGCCTTCCGGTTGCTCGACGACACGACGATCGGCGCCCCGACCCGGGCCCGCCTCGAGCGAGCCATCGGCACCGAGCTCGACCGGCTCGAGCGGCTGGTCAGCCCGCCGGCTCCCGCCGTTCCCGGCCCGGTGGATCTCGACTCGACCCTCGACGTGCTCCTCGAGTCGCACCGTGCGCGGGGGCACGTCGTCGAATGGGAGCCCACCGGTGGAGCAGCCGTGCATGCCCGACCGGACGACGTCGCCGAGGCGCTCAACATCCTGCTCGACAACGCCGCCACCCATGGCGGGACGGCGAGTCGGGTCGCAGTCACGCGAGACGCCAACTCGTTCGAGATCGCGGTGACCGACGAAGGACCCGGCGTCGCCCCCGAGGAGCGCGAAGGCATCTTCGAGTGGGGGGTCCACGGTTCTGACTCCCCCGGAGAGGGCATCGGGCTCAGCGTCGCCAGGCGGCTGGTCTCCGAGCACGGCGGCACCCTGACGCTGGCCGACGCCGGTGCGAACGCCGCCCCGGGCTCGTCGTTCATCATCCGTTTGCCCGCTGCCCGCAGGTCGGAGGACTAGGACATGTCCGCGACCATGGACACCAGGCCAGCGACTCGAGTCCTGATCATCGAGGACCACACGCTGTTCGCAGAGTCGCTCGAGCTTGCGCTCTCGCTCGAGGGATATGACGTACGCCGTCTCGCGCTGCCGGAGGTCGGTGGCTCCATGGCCACGTTGCGATCCACGGCGCTGCGCAGCAACGCGCGGATCGTGCTGCTCGACCTCGACCTCGGCCGCTTCGGTGACGGGATGAGCCTCATCGCCCCGCTGGCCCGCGACGGCGCCAACGTCGTGGTGGTGACCGCCTCGACGGACCACGGACGCTGGGGCGCCTGCATGCGCCAAGGTGCGCGCAAGATCCTGTCGAAGGGCCGACCACTGCAGGAGACCCTCAGCACCGTGCGCCGACTCCACCAGGGCCTGCCGGTGATGACCTCCGACGAGCTCGAGCGACTGCTCGACGCGTGGCGCAGCGAGCGGATGGTCACCGAGGACATGCGGCGCCGGCTCGAGCTGCTGACTCCGCGCGAGAAGCAGATCCTCGGCTCGCTGATCGAGGGACACAACGTGCGCGAGATCGCGCGCAGCTGTGTGGTCTCGGAGGCGACCGTGCGCACGCAGGTCAAGTCGATCCTCGGCAAGCTCGAGGTCACCTCGCAACTGGCTGCCGTCGGCCTCGCGCCCCACGTGGGTTGGCAACACACCTCCTGAGGTCTGCGTGGTATCCGGTCGGATCACGCAGGGCAATGCCGCATTTGCGGCATGCCGCCTCCGTCCGCTCTACCTAGGCTCGAACCACTGCTCACTCGTGGCCGACAAAAGCGGGGAACGATGGCGCAAGTCACTGTCCCCCCAGTCGGCGATCTGGTCGGCGGCTCGCCGTTGCCCCCCACTCAGCGGGTCGCGCACCACGACCAGGTCGTCGACGCCGGGATTTCACGCAGTCGCAGCAATCGGTGGTTCCGCCCGCTCGTCGACGTCACGGCCAGCTTCATGGGGCTCATGGCGGCAACGTGGGGCGGAGCCACCGTCCAGCCGGCCGTGCTCGTCGCTGTGGGCGTGGCCTGGCCACTGTTCCTGGCCAGCAACGGTTGGTTCACGCAACGTCCG
>JBDSPC010000110.1:0-9180 GCA_039914485.1 Nocardioides sp. | reverse complement strand
TCGACGCGTTCGAGAAGGTCGCGAACATCCTGGAGCAGATCGCCGTCAAGGAGTCCTGACCGCAGATGGAAATCGCGATCATCATCGCGGTCGTCGTCGTGGCCCTGGTGTTCGACTACACCAACGGCTTCCACGATGCGGCCAACGCGATCGCCACCTCGGTCTCGACCGGCGCGCTGACCCCCAAGGTCGCGCTCGCCATGGCCGCGGTGATGAACTTCGTCGGCGCCTTCCTCGGCCAGAAGGTCGCGCACACGGTCTCCGACACCATCGATCCAGGGGTCGGCAGCCACGGCCTGGTGATCGTGATGGCCGGGCTCATCGGGGCCATCGCCTGGAACCTCGTGACCTGGTACTACGGCCTCCCGTCCTCCTCCTCGCACGCCCTCATCGGCGGCCTCGTCGGTGCCGCACTGGCGGCCGGCGCGACCGCCCACTGGGACGTCGTGATCGAGAAGGTCGTGCTGCCGATGCTGATCTCGCCGCTCGTGGCCTTCACCCTCGGCTTCGCGGTGATGCTCGCCATCATGTGGATCTTCCGCAACGCCAACCCGTCCAAGGCCAACCGCGGCTTCAAGATCGCCCAGACGATCTCCGCCGGTGCCATGGCGCTCGGCCACGGCCTCCAGGACGCCCAGAAGACGATGGGCGTCATCTTCCTGGCCCTCCTCACCGGTGGCTACGCCGCTGAGGGCGACGGCCTCCCGCTGTGGGTGATCATCGCGGCCGCCACGGCGATCTCGCTCGGCACCTGGTCCGGCGGCTGGCGGATCATGCGCACCCTCGGGCGCCGGATCATCCACCTCGACCCGCCCCGCGGCTTCGCCGCCGAGTCGGTCGCCGCCTCGGTGCTCTACTCGACGGCCTACATCTTCGAGGCCCCGATCTCCACCACCCACACCATCACCTCCGCGGTGATGGGCGTCGGCGCCACCAAGCGCCTCTCCGCCGTCCGCTGGGGCGTCGCCAAGTCGATCCTGACCGCCTGGGTGCTCACGTTCCCCGCCGCCGGCCTCGCCGCCGCCGTGACGTACTGGATCGCCGCGCTCTTCCTCCCCTGATACGGCGGCTCTTTTGGATAGTCCGTGACGAACGGACCCACCATTCGCCGATTTCAGGGTCCGTTCGTCACGGACTATCCCGACACTGTGGCTCGACCCGGCCCGAGCACCATCGCCGGGCGTCAGCCCGCGAGGCGACGGTGCGCCAGCAATCGCTCGTTGTCGTACGTCGACAATGCGCGTCGTGACTCGACAGTGCTCGTGTCCCGCCACCACGGAGGTGGCGTGGCCGTCCATCGGCGATCGAGCGCCGCCGAGTCCGCGGCCTGGTTGCGAGCGTCCCGCATGCGCGAAGCCGTCAGTCCTCGAGCGGGCAGATCCCCCTCGAGCAGGGTCAGGATCTGCAGTCCGACTCCCCTGAGGACCTGCTCCCGGTCGCGATCGCGTCGTCGTTGCTCGCCGAGGACGTGCACCAACCCGTTGTACTCAAGTGCCAAACCAGTCTCCTGGTCGAGTTGGTCGACGGTGGCGAGGTGGTTACCCGCCAAGTCGAAGATCGGCACGTTGAAGCGGCACCGCGGCAGCTCGGCATCAAGCTGCCAGACAAGCCCCATCTGGGTCTCCTGCGGCGACCACGAATCCTCTCGACCCAGCTTGAGTGCCTCGCGAGCCTGCCCGATGCCGGTCCATCCCGGGTGGTCCTCGAGATAGGCCGCGACCTCGGCCAGTGAGACCAGGTCGGAGTAGCAGGCCATGTCCAGCGCCTCCACTGCCGCGCGCAGGTTTGTGGCATACCTCATCTCGAAGACCACGGAGCGCACGCTCGTGGTCACCGGAAGTCCGTCACACACGGTCAGGTCACGCGGGTCCAGCCGCTCGGCAGAGACCCGGAACCCTGACTGCGGCCGGACGTCGGCGCAATTCGTGGCCAGCCAGACGTCATGCGTGTCGCCACTGGGTGCCGTGCCGCCGAACCACTTGCCACCTTGCCATCGCAAACCTGCCCAACCCGTGACTCCGCCGTGGCTCGGAAGCGCGGCGCCGGCTTCGACGATTCGCTGCTCGACGAGCATGCCGTCGACCGACCTCGGGACGTAGAGCCCCCAGCTCGTCCGGCGGTATGCAGCTTGCGACGCCTGGCGCTTGGTCGGCCCCAGGACACCGTTCGGATCCCTCGAGACCGGTACGACGATTCCAGGACGAGACAGATCCGGAAGGACGATCTTCCGGGGCGGCGCCTCGTGTTCGGTGGCCATGGCCCGACCCTGCGCCGGGGCTCCGACAACCCCCGCGGGTCATCCACACGCAGCACAGCAAGAGCAATCAAAGGAGTCCTGTGGACGCTTTGCGACCCGGTCCCGCGAACCACCCTGGATAGCCCGAGACAAACGGACCCACGGAACCCCCGAACCGGGGTCCGTTTGTCACGGACTACCCAAAGCGACGACGACTCAGCCGAAGCGACCCGAGATGTAGGCCTCGGTGTCGGAGTTGTCCGGGTTCGCGAACATCTTCTGCGTCGAGTTGAACTCCACGAGGTGCCCGGGCTGGCCGGCGGCCTTCAGGTTGAAGAAGCCGGTCTCGTCCGACACCCGCGCGGCCTGCTGCATGTTGTGGGTCACGATCACGATCGTGTACTCACTCTTCAGCTCGTGGATCAGGTCCTCGATCGCAGAGGTGGAGATCGGGTCGAGCGCGGAGCACGGCTCGTCCATCAGCAGCACCTGCGGCTCGACGGCGATCGCGCGCGCGATGCAGAGGCGCTGCTGCTGACCGCCCGAGAGACCCATGCCGGGACGACCTAGGCGGTCCTTGACCTCATTCCAGAGGTTGGCGCCCTTGAGCGACTTCTCGACGATCGCGTCGGCTTCGGCCTTCTTCATCTTCTTCGAGTTCAGCCGGTTGCCCGCGAGCACGTTCTCGTAGATCGACATCGTCGGGAACGGGTTGGGCCGCTGGAAGACCATCCCGATCTGGCGGCGTACGGCGACGGGGTCGACGTTGGCGCCGTACAGCGACTGTCCGTCCACCATCACCTTGCCCTCGACGCGCGCACCGGGGATCACCTCGTGCATCCGGTTCAGCGACCGCAGCATGGTGGACTTCCCACAGCCGGACGGGCCGATGAAGGCGGTGACCGACTTCGCCTTGATGGTCATGTTGACGCCTTCGACCGCCAGGAAGTCGCCGTAGTAGATGTTGAGGTCAGAGACGTCGATGCTCTTGGCCATGATGTGTTCCTAGCTCCTTCAGCGACCGGTCTTGGGCGCAAAGATCTTGCCGATGACGCGCGCCGCGATGTTCAGCAGCAACACGATGATGACGAGGATGAGGGCGGTTCCCCAGGCGAGGTCGAAGTCCGCCTTCGTGCCCTTCTGGAACTGCGAGTAGATGAAGACCGGCAGCGTGGTCATGAACCCGTCGAAGGGGTTCATGTTGGTGCGCGTGGTCAGGCCGGCGATCAGCAGCAGCGGCGCGGTCTCACCGATGATGCGGGCGGTCGCCAGGGTCACACCCGTGATGATGCCGCCCAGCGACGTGCGCAGCACGACCTTGGTGATGGTGCGCCACTTCGGCGTCCCGAGTGCGTACGCCGCCTCGCGGAGATCGTCGGGCACGAGCCGCAGCATCTCCTCGGTGGAGCGCACGACGATCGGGATCATCAGCAGCGAGAGGGCGACCGCGCCACCGATGCCGGCGCGGTAGCCGGCGCCGAAGAACGCGGTGAACATCGAGAAGGCGAACAGTCCGGCGACGATCGAGGGGATGCCGGTCATCACGTCGACCAGGAAGGTGATGCCGCGCGCGAGCTTGTTGCCCTTGCCGTACTCCACCAGGTAGATCGCGGCGAAGATGCCGGTCGGCACCGAGATGATCGCCGAGCACAGCGTGATCACCAGCGTGCCGATGATCGCGTGGTAGATCCCGATCGGCTGGTCGAGGCTGGTGCGGAAGGCCGAGTAGGTCAAGAAGGTGCTGTTGATGTGCGGCAGCCCCTTGGAGACCACCGTGTAGAGCAGCGACACCAGCGGCACCAGCGCGATGCCGAACGCGGTCCACACCAGCGCTGTGACCATGCTGTCGATCGCGGAGCGGCGCGTCTCGACGACGGCCGCCCAGACCGTCAGGCCGGCGATGAAGAACACCACGGAGACCAGGACCCAGGGCACGATGCCCCAGCCGAGCAGCAGCGGGAAGAGGCCGGCCGCCGCGATCGCGATGACGGCGACCAGGGCGGGCGCCCAGCGCGGCAGCCGGCCGTGCGTCAGCGGGATCGTCGGCGCCGGTGTCAGCGTCGTGGTCATCGGGCCATCTTCCTTTCGTTGCGCGCCACGATCCATCGGGCGGCGAAGTTGACCAGGAAGGTGACCACGAACAGCACCAGGCCGGTCGCGATCAGGATGTGCAGGATGGCCGGGGTGTTCTCCTTGTACTGCGACGCGATGTTGGCCGCGATGCTGGTCGGGTTGGATTGACCGATCAGGTTGAAGGAGATGCCGCCGGCACCGGAGAGCACCATGGCGACGGCCATCGTCTCGCCGAGCGCGCGGCCCAGGCCCAGCATCACGGCGGAGACCATGCCGGAGCGGGCGTAGGGGAAGACGGAGAGCCGGATCATCTCCCAGCGCGTCGCGCCGAGCGCGAGTGCAGCTTCCTCGTGCAGCACCGGCGTCTGCGTGAAGACCTCGCGGGAGATCGCGGTGATGATCGGCAGGATCATGATCGCCAGCACCAGGCCGGCGGTGAGGATCGTGGTGCCGACCGGGTTGACCGGGCCCTTGAAGAAGGGCAGGAAGCCGAGGTGGCGCTCGAGCCAGTCGAAGATCGGCACCATCCTCGGCGCGAAGACGTTGATGCCCCAGAGGCCGAAGACGACGGAGGGTACGGCGGCGAGCAGGTCGATCACGGACGCGACCGGTCCGGCGATCCACTTGGGCGCGTAGTGACTGACCACCAACGCGATCCCGAAGGCGAGCGGGACGGCCACGATCAGGGCGATGGTGGCGGCGAGGACCGTTCCGAACAGGAGGTTGTCGACGTACCCCCAGAAGTTGCCCGCGCCCTTGTAGGCGTCCTCGGCCTGGAAGAGGCCCGGGATGCCCTCGATCGACAAGAAGATGAACACGCCGGCCAGGGCCGCCATGATGACGAGACCGGCCGCCAGCGCGATGCCGGAGAAGATCCGGTCACCGGTCTGGGTCGGCGCCGAGCCCTGCGGCGGGGCGGTCGCGGAGGTGGAAGACAACTGGGGGTTCCCTCGCTAGTCAGATCGTGAGGTGCGCGTGTGCGGCGGGCCGCTGGGTCGGCCCGCCGCACTCGTCGCGGTGGTGGCTCGCGCCACCATGGTGCTACTTGGCTGCGATCGCGCCGACGATCTCCTGGGCGCGGGCCGCGGTGTCGGCGTCGAGCGGGGCCGAGCCGGCGTTGTCGGAAGCAGCGGCCTGGCCCTCGTCGGAGACGACGTACTCGAGGAAGCCCTTGACCAGGTCGGCCTCGGCAGCGGTGTCGTAGGTCTGGCAGGCGACGAGGTAGGACAGCAGGATGACCGGGTAGGCGCCGGCCTCCGTGGTGGTGCGGTCCACGTCGACGGCCATGTCGGTGTCGGCGCGACCCTCGGCGGCGGGCGAGACGGCGACGACCTTGGCGGCGGCCTCGGCGGACGGGGCGACGTATTCCTCGCCGACCTTGACGTTGACGACGGACAGGCCGGCGTCCTTGACCTGCGAGTCGTCGGCGTAGCCGATGGTGCCCTGGCCGTTGGTGACGGCCGCGACGACACCGGAGGTGCCCTCGGCAGCGACGCCGCCCTTGACCGGGAAGGCGTCCTCGGCCTCGTAGGACCACGACTTCGACGCCTTGCCGAGGTAGTCGGTGAAGTTCTTGGTCGTGCCCGAGTCGTCCTGGCGGTGCACGGTGGTGATCGCGGCGTCGGGGAGCTCGACGTCGGGGTTCTGGTCGGCGATCGCCGGGTCGTTCCACTTCTTGATCTTCTGGTCGAAGATCTGCGCGATCGTGTCGGAGTCGAGGTCGAGCGAGTCCACGCCCTCGAGGTTGAACATGACGGCGATCGGCGAGACGTAGGCCGGGACCTCGATGATGTCCGCGCCACAACGCTCGTTGGCGGCGGTGAGCTCGCCCTCGTCGTCGCTGAAGTAGGAGTCGGTGCCCGCGAAGAGCGTGCCGCCCTCGACGAACTGGGTGCGACCGTCACCCGAACCGAGCGGGTTGTAGTTGAGGGTCACGTCGGGGTTCAGTCCCTGGAACCCGACCGACCATGCCTCCATGGCCTTCTCCTGCGAGGAGGCGCCGGCACCGTTGAGGTCGCCCGACAGGGTGCCCGTCTCGGTGGTGGTGTCCGAACCCGAGTCGGCGTCGGTGGTCTCGTTGCCGGCACCGCACGCAGTCAGCGAGATACTGAGGGCGAGAACTGCGGCTCCCGGAACGAGGGACTTGCGGAACGAAGTGCGGTTCACTTCATGACTCCTGATGTCTGTGTGTGAAGCTGACATCGTGGAAGTTAGGCAGCCGAAGTGACTGTCTGCGTCGGCCCGGATGAACGGCCGGTGAACTGAAAAGGGCCGCTCGGCCACAACCGCCCGAGGACGAGACGGCGGTCACATGAACAAGGCCGGTTTGCCTTGACGCGGCCCGAGCCGAGGGCGTATCGACGACAGGTTCAGGCCTGCACGCGATCCGCCGCCACGACCCTGCCCTTGCGGTGGTGCACGACCAGCATCTCGGCCGGTTCGAGCTTGACGTCCGCCAGCCCGAGCGCCTTCAGCACGACGGGCAGCACCGGCCGGTGCGTGCACAGCACCGCACTCGAGTCGGCCGAAAGGAGGCCCGCGACCATCGCCTCGATCGCCGGCACCGAGACACCTTCCTCGCTGAGCTCGTCATAGGAGTGGAGCGGCCAGCCCGTGGTGTGGACGTACGGCGTCACCGTGGCCACGCAGCGCACGCTGGACGACGAGTAGACCTCGGTCGTGTCGAACGCCGCCAGCACCGGGACGAGGCGCTGGGCCTCGCTGTTGCCCGCCACCAGCAGGGGCCGGCGCCGGTCGTCGCCCGGCCAGGCCCGGCGTGAGCGCGCATGCCCGTGCCGGAGCAGGACCAGGGCACGCGTCTTGCGACGCAGCGAGCGGGCTTCGGTCAGCGTCTGTCGGTCGTAGTCGTAGGTCAGCCGCTCCGCCGTCTCGGCCCACGGCACCCACTCGACGTCGTCGATCTCGTCGTTGACGAGATATCGGCTGACGTCGTCGTCGCCCTGCACGCGACCGACCCAGTAGTTCACCGACTTCATCCGCCCGCGACCGGTGTCGTAGCGCTGGGTCGACAACGCCGGCCCGAGCCGGATGTCCAGCCCCGTCTCCTCGGCCACCTCGCGCACGGCGGCCGTCGTCACGTGCTCGTCGGGGTCGAGCTTGCCCTTCGGGAAGGACCAGTCGTCATAGCGCGGGCGGTGCACCAGGAGGACGTCGCCGCCCTTGCGGGTGACGACCGCTCCAGCAGCACGCACGTCCGGGGCTGGCATGGGCGTTAGTCTCACACCATCAGCCGCCCCGTGAGGAGTCCCCCCGTGCTTCGTCGTCTCCCCCGGGGTGTCGCGATCGCGCTCGTGGTGGGGCTCGTCGTGGTCGTCGTCGCGGCCCTGCTCGGCGTCCGGTGGTGGCGAGACGCGCACCGCTCCGACCTCGCGCGCGCGACGTCCCTCGCGCCCGCCTCGACCGAGCGGCTGGCCTGGACGGATTGGCAGGCCGTACGCCGTACGCTCGGCGCCGACCTCGGCACGCGCCCGTCCACGGACGAGCTGAGCGAGTTCCTCGGCGAGGCGTTCGGCCGCGACCTGTCGACCTCCTCGGCCCTGGTCGAGTCGGCCGAGACGATGCAGCAGCAGTTCCGCTTCTCCCCCGCGACCCTCGACTGGGAGCTGCTCGCGCAGGGACCGGACGGGGCCGTCGACATCCTCGGGTTCCCCGACGACGCCGACTTCGGCGCTCTCGCCGACACCCTGGAATCCCTCGGCTTCACGCGGCCCGACGACGAGAGCGGTGTCTGGGTGGGTGGGCCCGACGTGCTGGCCCGGATCGGCCCCGACCTGACCCCCGAGCTGCAGTTCTTCGCCCTGCTGCCGGATGCCGGCCTGGTGCTCACGTCGGACAGCCAGGGCTACCTCGAGACAGCCGTCGAGACCGCTACGGGCGAGGCCGACCACCTGACCTCGGTCGAGGACGTGGTGACGTCGGCGCGGTCACCCCTGGTCGCGGCTGTCTTCACCGGCGCCTACACCTGCGAACACCTGGCGATGGCAGCGGCCGACGACACGGACCAGGCCCAGGCCGTCGAGCTCGTCGAGCAGGCTGGTGGCGTCCACCCGATGACGGCGTTCGCGATGGCGACCCGGCCGGACGGTGCCATCAGCGTCAGCATGTCCTTCGAGTCCGAGGACAACGCTCGCCACGATGCCGACTCCCGGGGCAGACTTGCGAGCGGCCCGGCGCCCGGCCAGGGCGGAGACTTCACGGATCGCTTCGCGGTCACGTCCGCCACGGCCGAGGGCACGGTCGTGCACCTCGACCTCGAGCCGGTCGCGGATCAATACGTGCTGTCGGACCTGACGAGCGGGCCGGTCCTCTTCGCCACCTGCTGAGCGGGTGGTCGGCTCAACTCTCGCGCGGACGCGGCAGCGGCACCTCGGAGGAGGGCGGCACGGGGGTCACCCCGAGGAGGCGGTCGATCTCCTCCTGCGAGAGGTGCTCGTCGGACTCACTGGCCGCGATGATCAAGGTGGTGGTGAGCTCGACCTCGCCGAGGAGGTCGTCGTCTTCGAGGGTCACGTCGAACTGATCGTGCACAGCACACCTCCGATCAACGACGTTGATGACTCACCATGCCCAACGGCGTGGCTACAAAACCAATTAGAGCGCACATTTTGCCCGACCATGCCAAAGATGACCCGAACGGCAACGAGGCCCCACCCAGATGGGTGAGGCCTCGTCGCGTTTGAAGTCCGGGACAGGTGCTGTCCGGCTTCGCGTCGTCAATCAGACGGCGCGAACGTTCTCCGCCTGGGGGCCCTTGGGACCCTGGGTGACGTCGAACTCGACCTTCTGGTTCTCATCCAGCGACTTGTAGCCGTTGGACTGGATGGCGCTGTAGTGCACGAAGACGTCGTCGC
>JBDSPC010000075.1:0-8430 GCA_039914485.1 Nocardioides sp. | reverse complement strand
GCGGTGACCTTCTCGACGAGCGGCGGCAGCCCGTCGCGGACCTTGCCGGCACCGAAGCGCGTGATGAACGTGAGCCTCCCGGCCTCGTTGGCCGGATTGAGCTTCGCGGCGAGGGCAAGCGCGTCGTCGGCGGTCGCGGTCGGGCCGAGCTTGCAGCCGATCGGGTTACGGATGTGGCGGAAGTACTCCACGTGCGCCCCGTCGAGCTGGCGGGTCCGCTCGCCGATCCAGACCATGTGCGCCGAGACGTTGTAGGGCTGCTCGGTGCGCGAGTCGATGCGCGTCATGGCGTGCTCGTAGTCGAGCAGCAGGGCCTCGTGGCTGGAGTGGAAGTCGACGCGGTGGAACTCGTCCGGGTCGGCGCCGATCGCCTTCATGAACGTGAGCGCCCGCTCGATCTCGCCGGCGAGCAGCTCGTAGCGTTGGGCGTACGGCGATTCGCGGACGAAGTCGTTGTTCCAGGTGTGCACCTGGCGCAGGTCGGCATAACCGCCCGTCACGAACGCGCGGACGAGGTTGAGCGTGGCTGCCGACGCGTTGTAGACGTCGACGAGCCGCTGCGGGTCTTGGATGCGCGACTCGGGGGTGAAGTCGATGCCGTTGACCGCGTCTCCACGGTAGGCCGGCAACGTGATCCCGTCGCGCGTCTCGGTGTCGCTGGAGCGGGGCTTGGCGTATTGCCCCGCCAGGCGACCCAGCTTCACCACGGGCACGGAGGCGGCGTAGGTCAGCACGACCGACATCTGCAGCAGCACACGCAGCTTGTTGCGCACGTTGTCGGCCGTGACCTCGGCGAACGTCTCGGCACAGTCACCACCGGCGAGCAGGAATGCCTCACCGCGACTGACGGCCGCGATCTTGGCCTTGAGGTCGTCGCACTCTCCCGCGAACACCAGCGGCGGCGACTTCCGCAGCTTCGCGACCGCGGCACTGACCGCGGCACTGTCGGGGTAGGTCGGCTGCTGGGCAGGGTGCAGGGCCTGCAACTGCTCGAGGGACGGGATGCTCACCCCTCAAGGGTACGGCGAAGCGCCCACCTCGCCGTCTTCGTGACCGGTGGGCGGGCGCTCGCGGGGACTACTTCTCCAGGTGCTCGATGTCGCGGAAGCCGGTCTTCTTGGCGCGCACACCACGGTTCGTCAGCCAGGTCAGGAGCCAGAGCAGGACACCGACCGCGAGCAGGATGCCGGCGATCTCGTACTGCTGGAGCTGGTCGTCACTGCGAGCCCACGGGCCGGCCAGGAAGGCGCAGGCCACCGCGCCGACGTACGGCAGGAACGTCGGCGCCCTGAAGTGGTCATGGTCGACCGGCTGCTTGCGCAGGATCAGCACCGCGATGTTGACGATCGTGAAGACGCACAGCAACAAAAGGGCCGTCGTCCCGCCCAGCAGCGCGACCGATGTGGCGCCGTCGGCCGACGCGGTGGCACGGACGACGTAGATGATCAGGCCGAAGGAGATCGCGGTCGTGAACAGGATCGAGACCCATGGTGTGCGCCGGACCGGGTGCACCTTGCCGAAGGTGCGCGGCAGCACGTCCTGGTTGGCCATGCCGTAGAGCAGCCGGCTGGCCATCAGCATGTTGATCAGGGCGGAGTTGGCCACCGCGAACATCCCGATGAACGGGAAGATCGTGTCGAACGGGAAGTCCGGCGCACCGGCGGCCACCACCTGTGTCAGCGCCTGACCCTTGTCCGGGTCGGTCAGGTCGCCGACCGGGACCAGCGCGACGGCGGTGATGGAGACCAAGACGTAGATGACTCCGGTGACGCCGAGGCCCGTGAGCATCATCCGGGGGAAGTCACGGATCGGGTCGTGGCACTCCTCAGCCATGTTGACGGAGTCCTCGAACCCGACCATCGCGAAGAAGGCGAGCGAGGTCGCGGCCGTGATCGCGAAGAAGGTGCTCTTGTCGCTGGGGCTCTCGAACACGACGACCCGCGAGAAGTCGGCGTTGCCCTGCGTGACGGCGTACAGGCCGATGAAGATGATCATCAGCAGGCCGGACAACTCTACGAGGGTGAGCACGACGTTGGCCTTGACGCTCTCGCCGACGCCGCGGAAGTTGACCGCGGCGACCAGCGCCATGAAGGCCAGCGCGATCAGCAGGATGCCGGTGCTGCCGACCTCGAAGCCGAGGTCGAAGCCGTCGTTGAGGAACCCGGCGAACGCGTTGGACGCCGTCGAGGCCGACGTGATGCCCGAGCACATGACGGTGAACGCGACCAGGAACGTGACGAAGTGGATCCCGAACGCCTTGTGCGTGTAGAGCGCCGCACCGGCCGCCTGGGGGTATTTCGTGACCAGCTCGAGGTAGGAGAACGCGGTGATGGTCGCGACCGCGAAAGCGACGAGGAACGGCGCCCACGCGGCACCGCCCACCTCGCCCGCGACGGCGCCGGTGAGGGCGTAGACGCCGGTGCCGAGGATGTCGCCGACGATGAAGAGCAACAGGAGCTTGGGTCCCATCACCCTGACGAGATCCGGCTCCGGACCGTTGACGTCCTGCGCGGGCGGGCTGCTCGTGCTCATGGTCACTCCCCCTCAGATGTGATGGCAATCACATCACTCTGGCCTCGGGATGGGGCGAAGGCAAGCACCTGATGAGTGTCGTCGGGCCGTTCCGCTGCGCCGCGATCCCGCCCGTTCTACCGTTCTGTCATGGGAATCTTCCGCCGGAACAAGCGCTCGAGCGTCGTTGACCACTCCCCCGTGTCGCGCGGCGATTGCGCCTGCACCGAGCACATCGAGAGCCTGCTCACCGACGTCGTGGCGTTCGCGCCCGCGATGGTGATGGATGACGAGGACGACATGACGGTCGGTGCCCTGATCGAGTGCCAGGGCCTCGGGATCGAGCCGGCCGACGACGTCTGGATGAACCTCTTCGACCAGGACGGGCTCGGCGAGCGGGTCGGCCCGTTCCACTGGCGACTGTGGGTCGGCGACGAGGCCCGATGCATGTACGACGACGACGCGCCCCTCCAGCTCAACGAGGCGTTGCTCGCGCAACCGGGAGTGGACCTCATCGAGTGGGAGGACCGCGAGATCCTGCACGTCGGCGCCCCGACCCTGTGCGCCGACGGCATGCTCGCTGCGACAGCCAGAGCCCTCATGGAGCCCCGGATCAAGGGCTGATCAGCCGAAGAAGACCCGCGCTTCGTCGTACTCCTCAGGACTCACGAGCTTGAGCTCCCCGGTGCCTTCGATCAGCTTGAGCCGCTCGATCTTCGTGCCGCGCAGCGCCATCATCGTGCCGAAGTCGCCTTCTGCCACGGCGTCGATCGCCTGCAGGCCGAAGCGCGTCGCGAGCCAGCGGTCGAAGGCCGTGGGCGTGCCGCCGCGCTGGATGTGGCCGAGGACGACGGCGCGCGCTTCCTTGCCCGTGCGCGCCTCGATCTCGCTCGCGAGGCGGTCACCGATGCCGCCGAGGCGGACGTGCCCGAAGGCGTCCTTCTCACCGGAGACCAGCGTCATCTCGCCGCCGTCGATCGGCATCGCGCCCTCGGAGACGACGATGATCGGGGCGTACTGGCTCTGGAAGCGCGTCTCCACGCGGTTGCACACGTCCGCGATGTCGAAGGGCTGCTCGGGGATCAGCACCATGCTGGCGCCGCCGGCGATGCCGCTGTGCAGCGCGATCCAGCCGGCGTGCCGGCCCATCACCTCGACGACGAGCACGCGGTGGTGCGACTCGGCGGTCGTGTGCAGGCGGTCGATCGCCTCGGTCGCGATGTTGACCGCGGTGTCGAAGC
Source organism: Nocardioides sp. (assembly GCA_039914485.1). Lineage (GTDB taxonomy): Bacteria > Actinomycetota > Actinomycetes > Propionibacteriales > Nocardioidaceae > Nocardioides. Next base: position 4,678 of record JBDSPC010000075.1, on the reverse strand, counting down.
CGAAGGTGAAGTCGGTGCCGGACAGGTCGTTGTCGATGGTCTTCGGTACGCCGACGACGTTGACGCCGAGGTCCGCGAGCTTCGTCGCGACGCCCAGCGTGTCCTCGCCGCCGATCGCGACCAGCGCGTCGACTCCGTCCTTCGCGAGGTTCTCCTTGATGCTCTCGACGCCGCCCTCGATCTTGAAGGGGTTGGTGCGACTCGAGCCGAGGATCGTGCCGCCGCGCGGCAGGATGCCGCGGCACTGGGCGATCCCGAGCTCCATCGTCAGGCCCTCGAGCGGGCCCTTCCATCCGTCGCGGTAGCCGACGAAGTCGAAGCCGTGGGTCATCACGCCCTTGCGGACCACGGCCCGGATCACCGCATTGAGTCCTGGGCAGTCGCCGCCTCCGGTGAGCACTCCGACGCGCATCCTGAACTCCTTCATCGCTGGATTTGATCGATCAAACCCTAGCGATGCGAGCCCCCTCGTGTGAAGGGGGTTACGCCGAGTCCCACTAGGCTCGCGCCATGACCTTCTCGATCGTGGCGCGCTCCGACGACGGTGAGTCGTGGGGCGTCGCCGTTGCCTCCAAGTTCCTCGCCGTCGGCTCGGCGGTCCCGGCCGCCGTGGCCGGTGTCGGCGCCATCGCGACCCAGGCCTGGGCCAACGTCGCCTACAAGGGCATTGCGCTGTCCCACCTCGACGAGGGCGCGACCGCGGGCGTGGCGCTCCAGCGCCTGCTCGAGGAAGACGACGGACGAGACCACCGCCAGGTGGGGATCGTCGACGTGAGCGGTGAGGCGGCCAGCCACACCGGCGTCTCGTGCCTGGAGTGGGCCGGCGGTGTCACCGGCGAGGGCTATGCGATCCAGGGCAACATCCTCGTCGGCGAAGAGGTCGTCGTAGCGATGGAGGCGGCCTTCGTCGCCAGCGATCCCGAGGCACCACTGGCGCACCGGCTGATGGCTGCACTGCGAGCCGGCGACGAGGCCGGTGGCGACGCCCGCGGGCGGCAGTCGGCGGCCCTGCTCGTCGTGAAGGACGAGGCGGGGTTCGACGGCCGCGACGACATCGCGGTGGACCTGCGTGTGGACGACCACCAGGCGCCCATCGATGAGCTCGAACGGTTGCTCGCGCTCTTCGACCACCTCAATGCGGAGGTCCCGGAGGACGAGCGCACTCCCGACACCCCGGAGCTGTTCGCCGAGCTGGACGGTCGCGCGCAGCAGCTCGGACACAAGTCGTTCGTGGTGTGGGTCGGCGTCAACAACTACGAGGCTCTCGGCGGCGACGGCTGGACCGCCACCCGGATCGTCGAGGAGATGCGGGCAGCCACGCCTGACTGGCGAGCCGACGCATGAGCGTCCTCGCCATCGACGCCGGCACCACCGGCGTCACCGCCGTCGTCGTCAGCCCCCAGGGCCAGATCGTGGCCAAGGGCTACCAGGAGTTCGCCCAGCACTTCCCCCAGCCCGGCTGGGTCGAGCACGCGCCGGAGGAGATCTGGCAGGCCACGCTCGAGGCGACCAAGGACGTGCTGACCAAGGTCGACGCGAGCGAGCTCACCGCCATCGGCATCACCAACCAGCGCGAGACCGTCGTGCTCTGGGACCGTGAGACGCTCGGCTCACCGCGTCGCGCGATCGTCTGGCAGGACCGCCGCACGGCCGACATCTGCACACAGCTGCGCGACGCCGGCCACGAGGAGCGTGTCAGCGAGCTCACCGGGCTCCGGCTCGATCCCTACTTCTCGGGCACCAAGCTGATGTGGCTGGCCGAGCACGAGCCACACACCTGGGCCCTCGTCGAGTCCGGCCGCTACGCCGTGGGCACGGTCGACTCCTACCTCATCGCCCGGATGACCCGCGGCACCTGGCACGTCACCGACGTCTCCAACGCGAGTCGCACGCTGCTCTTCGATCTCGAAGGAGGCGACTGGTCCGACGAGCTGTGCCAGCTCTTCGGCGTACCCCGCGACGCCCTGCCCGACCTCGTGCCCAGCTGGGGTGAGATCGCGCCCAGCGAGCCGTCCGTGTTCCTCGGCCTGTCGCTGCCGATCGCCGGCATCGCGGGCGACCAGCAGTCGGCGCTCTTCGGCCAGACCTGCTTCGACGAGGGCGCCTCCAAGTGCACCTACGGCACCGGCTCCTTCATCCTCACCAACACCGGCGCCTCGGTCGTCCGCAGCGACGCCGGGCTGCTCAGCACGGCGGCGTGGCGCTCCCCCGACGGAGTGCTCACCTATGCCAACGAGGGTGCGATCTTCGTGACCGGCGCGGCCGTGCAGTGGCTGCGTGACGGGCTGCAGATCGTCGGCAACGCCGCCGAGACCGCCGCCATCGCCGCGACCGTGCCCGACACGGACGGGGTCGTCTTCGTGCCTGCCCTGACCGGCCTGGGCGCACCGCACTGGGATCCGCACGCCCGCGGGATGATCATCGGCATCACTCGCGGCACGACACGCGCCCACATCGTCCGCGCAACGCTGGAAGCGATCGCCTTCGAGGTCCGCGACGTGCTCGAGACGATGCCCGAGCTCGCATCCCTGCGCGTGGACGGCGGTGCGGCGGCCAACAACCTGCTGTGCCAGTTCCAGGCCGACCAGGTCGGCGTCCCGGTGGAACGGCCGAAGATCGTCGAGACCACCGCGCTCGGTGCCGCGTTCCTCGCCGGCCTCGGCACGGGTGTGTGGGACTCGACCGATGCGCTGCGCGAGACCTGGTCGCTGGAGAAGCGCTTCGAGCCAGTCGGCGATCGTGTTGCCGCTGACAAGGCGCACGCCCGCTGGCAGGACGCCGTCGAGCGGTCGAAGGGCTGGGCGAGCTAGGTCGACTCGCCTCGGTCTGACGGTGGCGGCACCTTGCAGGCCAGCCGGCCCTGATCACGCAATCTGCCGCCACCCACGACGGAGCGGCCATTTCCGGCCCCGACCCTGGCGGCACAAGACCACTGCGTGTGCTGAGCGCATGTCGGACTCCGCCAGGGTCGGGCTCCAGGCCGCACTCGCCCGAAGGTGGCGGCAGACGACACCTCAAGGGGCGCATCACATGTCGTGTGCCGCCACCCTCGTAGACCAGCACTCGCGCCGACTCGGAAGTGGCGGCACTCTCGCGCCGTACGGGGCAGGAATCTGCAACCTGCCGCCACCCCTATCTGGCGAAGGGCCGGATCACAGCTAACGCAACTTGGCGAGCGCGGCTTCCGCTTTGGCGAGCTCGGACTCGGTCTCGGCGACCGTGTCCTCGGCCTCCGACTTCACGTCGTCGGCGTCGGCGAGCTCGTCGTCGTTCTCCTCGAGGTCGCTCTCGATCTGCGCAATGCGGCCCTTGAGCTCGTCGACCTCGGCCTGCAGCTGGAGCGAACGGGCCTGGAGCGCCTCGACCTCCTCGACCGCGGCGGTCAGGGCTTCGCGGGCGGCCTCGACCTCGGAGCGCGCTTCGTCGACGACCTTCGTGGCTGCTCGTCGCGCCTTCTCGTCGGCCTCGGGGTCCGGGACGAGGTGCAGGTCGGGTCGTGGCGGCGGCTCCGCCTCTCGTCGTACGGCGACGAAGCCGGCCGCCTCCGGCAGGGCCAGCGCCCCGACCACCTCCGCGGATCCGACCCCGGTCGCGGTCAGTGCCGCGATGAGCAGCCCGCTGCGCACAGCGTCCGCGGCGCCCTCGTCGACCATCGCGGCGGTCAGCGTCGCCTCGACCTGGTCGGCCACGGCCTGGGTGACCTTGACGCCCTCGTCGTGGGCGAGCCCGCGCGCCTGCGTCGTGACCGCCGCGGTCAGCTGCCGCCGTTGCCGGGTCAGCGCACGGAGCTCCTCGCCGTCAAGGTTGGCCTGGGCCTCCCGCAGGGCTGCGCCGACGGCGAGCACCTGCTCGACCTGCGGGGCGTCGCGGCGCACCAGCAGGTTGACCACCCACGCAGCCAACGACGCCTTCTTGAGCCCCTTGATCTGCGCGGCGAACGCCTTGTCCGCCCTGTGCTCCTTGGCCATCGCGTCGCGGGCAGGCGTGAAGTCGGCGAGGGGCAGCCCGAAGAGCTGGTCGGCGATCTCCAGGAGCGAGTCGGTCACACCCCGGAGCCTAGGGCCAGCGGAGAACCTCAAAGCACCCCGAAGCCGGACGGGTGCGCCTAACCTTGGCGCATGACTGTTGCGGAGGCGCTGCTGCGCCGCCCCAACGGGCTCAACCTGGTTCGGCTCGGGTTGGCTTCGCTCGTGATTGCCCTGCACACGTGGACGGTCGCCGGCGAAGGCCTGCACTCGCCCTACTACGAGCCGCTGGGGAAGTGGGCGGTGCCGGGCTTCTTCTGCGTGTCCGGCTTCCTGATCGCGGGTTCGCGGATGAGGCTCAGCCTCGGTCGGTTCTGGTGGCACCGAGCCCTGCGCATCTTTCCGGCCTACCTGGTGTGCCTGGTGGTCGTCGCCTTCGCCCTGGCCCCGCTGTCCACCCTGGGTGGAGGCAGCTGGGCCGCGGACAGCGCGGTCGGGTACGTCACTCACAACGCGACACTGGTCCAGGTCCAGCTGGGCATCGGCGCCACCGCGGAGGGCCAGGTCTGGAACGGATCGCTCTGGACACTGAGCTTCGAGTTCGCCGCCTACATCATCGCCGGCCTGCTACTGACCGGCGCCAGTCGCACCCAGGCAACCGTCGTTGTCGGCACGCTGTTCGTGTGCCTCTCCGTCGGAAACGTGTGGGCGCT
>JBDSPC010000044.1:0-16104 GCA_039914485.1 Nocardioides sp. | reverse complement strand
CCCGACGGGCCACCTCGGTGAGGGTGGTGCGACGCCAGCCGATGTCGAGGATGCAGTCGCGCGCCGCATCGAGGTAGGAGTCGGTCGCAAGAACTTTGGCGGGATCGTTGTGACGAAGTGACGTCATATGTCACACTGTAACACATGATGTCACAGATCGAGATGCACCCGCAGCGCTGGGGCGACCCCGCGAACGCCGCCTCCCTGCCCGAATCCGCCCTCGGGCTGATCGAGCTGGCCTTCGGCGTCAACGAGCAGCCCGCCGTCGACGGCGCGACGCCGCCGGCCTCCGTCATCGGAGGCGCCACCCTCGCCGCGCTGGCGGCGGTCGTCGGCGAGGATCAGGTGATCGTCGACGACGCGATCCGCGCGCTGCGCACCCGCGGCAAGTCCACGACGGACCTGCTCAAGGCCCGGGCCGGCGACCTGAGCGACGCGCCCGACGTCGTCGTGCGCCCGGCCGACCAGGCCCAGATCGAGGCCATCCTCGCCGTCGCCGTGGCCCACCACCTCGCGGTCGTGCCCTTCGGTGGCGGGACGTCGGTCACCGGTGGCCTCGTCGCCGCGCGGGCGCCGTACGCCGGAGTGGTGAGCCTGGACCTGGTCCGCATGAAGAGGCTGGTGGCCGTCGACAAGGAGTCGATGACCGCGACGCTCGAGCCCGGCCTGCGCGGCCCCGAGGCCGAGGCGCTGCTCGCGGAGCAGGGCCTGACGCTGGGTCACTACCCGCAGTCCTTCGAGTTCGCCACGATCGGCGGCTTCGCGGCGACCCGCTCGAGCGGCCAGTCCAGCGCCGGCTACGGCCGCTTCGACGCGCTCGTCGTCGCGCTCACCGTGGTCACGCCGTCGGGCACCATCACCATCGGCTCCGCCCCGGCCAACGCCGCCGGTCCCGACCTGCGCCAGGTCTTCCTCGGCTCCGAGGGCGTGCTCGGCGTCATCACCGCGGTGACGGTCCGGGTGCGCGAGCTGCCCGCGGTGAAGGTGTACGTCGGGTGGCGCTGGCCCTCCTTCGAGGCCGGCGCGACCGCCATGCGAACGCTCGCGCAGGCCGGGATGCTGCCGACGGTGATCCGGCTCTCAGACGAGGCCGAGACCGCGATCAACCTGGCCGACCCGTCCGCGATCGGGGGGTCGGAGGATCCGGGCTGCCTGATGATCACCGGCTTCGAGGGCACGCAGTCGGCGGTCGACGCCAAGCGTGCCGCCGTGACCGCGATGCTGACCGAGCTCGGCGGCACCGACCTCGGTGAGGAGCCGGGCGAGAAGTGGGCGCATGGACGGTTCAGTGCGCCGTACCTCCGCGACTCGATGCTCGACGTCGGGGTGCTGGTCGAGACGCTGGAGACCGCGACCTTCTGGTCCAACCGCACCCGGTTGTACGCCGACGTGAAGGCCGCCCTCGAGACGACGCTCGGCGAGGGCACGATCGTGCTCTGCCACATCTCGCACGTCTACGAGACGGGCTGCTCGCTCTACTTCACCGTCGCTGCCAAGGAGACGGGCGACCCGCTCACCCAGTGGGCCGCGGCCAAGGCCGCCGCCTCAGACGCCATGATCGCGGCCGGCGCCACGATCACGCACCACCACGCGGTCGGCACCGACCACAAGCCGTGGTTCCACCAGGAGATCGGGCCGGTCGGTGTGCAGGTGCTGCGCGCGATCAAGGCCTCGCTCGACCCGGCCGGCATCCTCAACCCGGGAGTGTTGATCTGAGTGAGCTCCTTCGTCTTCCTCGTGAACCCCGCCTCCGGCGGCGGTGCCGCGCCCGAGGCCGTCGTCCCGGTCGCGCGTCGGCTGCGTGACCACGGCGCCTCCGTCGAGGTGACCTACTCACCCGGCCCCGAGGCCTGCCTGGCGCTCGTCGCCGAGGCCGTCGGTCGCGGCGACGTCGTCGTGTCCGTCGGCGGTGACGGGATGCTCTCGTCGATCGCCGGTGCGGTGGCCCAGCACGGTGGCACGCTCGGCATCGTGCCGGCCGGTCGCGGCAACGACTTCGCGCGCATGCTGGGCATCCCCAAGGACCCGATGGCGCAGGCCGACGTGCTGCTGGCCGGCCACCGGCGCTCGGTCGACCTGATCGCGTACGGCGACCGGCTGGTCGCCGGCTCGGTCTATGCCGGCGTCGACGCCCGGGCCGCCGAGATCGTGGACAACGCACGCTGGGTGCCGAAGGTCGCCCAGTACCCCCTCGCCGCCCTGCGCGCCCTCGCGACCTACACGCCTGCCTGCTACCAGGTGACGATCGACGGCGTCGCCCGCGAGTTCAACGGCGCCACGGTCGTGGTCGCCAACTCGGGCTACTACGGCAAGGGCATGCACATCGCGCCCGCGGCTCTCGTCGACGACGGACTGCTCGACATCATCGTGATCGAGGCCGCGTCCAGGCGCGGGCTGATGCGCTCACTGCCCAAGGTCTACGACGGCGGGCACGTCGCGCTCGACGAGGTGCACGTGTTCACCGGCACGTCGGTGACGCTCAGCGCGACCTCGCGCCGACCCGTGCCGGTCGGCGGCGACGGCGAGGCGCTCGGCGTGCTGCCCTCTTCTCAGTCGGCACCGGCGACCGTGTCGGTCCGCCCGGGGGCGCTCACCGTCATCGCGTGAAGCTCCACACGATCAGCTCGGTGTCGGCCGTCGCCACGAAGGTCGCACCGGGCTGATCCGTCAGTCGTACGGCGTCGCCGGCTGTGGCCTCGGTGTCGGCGATCCTGCCTGCGCCGACCGCGACGAATGCGTGCAGCAGCGCCGCGTCGGGGAGCTGGGCGCTTGCTCCTTCATGCAGCCGGGCGATGCTCAGGGCCGCGCCCGCCGTGCCGATGCCCAAGCCGTCGGCGCCGACCACCGTGGTCAGGCCGGCACCCGGGTGGATGCTCTCCGAGCGCCAGCGCGGCGGCGTACCGGCCTCGTCCGGCTTGATCCAGGTCTGCAGGAATCGCGTCGGACCGCTCTGCGCGTCGGCGATCTCGGCGTGCCGGATCCCCGAACCCGCACTCATCACCTGGACGTCGCCGGGTCGCAGCTCCTCGGTGTTGCCGGCGTCGTCGGTGTGCAGCAGCACCCCGTCGATGACCCACGTGACGATCTCGAGGTCGGAGTGCGGGTGGTCGGGGTAGCCGCCGCCGGGCGCGAGCGCGTCGTCGTTGTGGCAGATCATCGGGCCGAAGCCGAGATTGGCCGGGTCGTAGTGCTCGCCGAACGAGAAGGAATGGCGGGTGATCCGGCGTTCCCCGGATGTGATGAACCTGTTCGATCCCGCGTACAAGGCAGTACTCATGCCGATATCTTCGCCAACGTGAGTGACTTCCCCCAGCTGCCCCCCGGTTTCCGGTTCGGGACCAGCACCGCGGCGTACCAGATCGAGGGCGCCGCGGACGAGGACGGCCGGGGCCCGAGCATCTGGGACACGTTCAGTGCCCAGGAGGGGCGGATCGTCGACGGCAGCAGTGGCGCGGTCGCGTGCGATCACTACCACCGCTTCGAGGAAGACGTCGCGCTGATGAAGGCGCTGGGGACCACGAGCTACCGGTTCTCGATGAGCTGGTCGCGCATCCAGCCGACCGGGCGTGGTCCGGTGAACGAGGCAGGACTGGCGTTCTACGACCGACTGATCGACACCCTGGTCGCCAACGACATCGAGCCGATGGTCACGCTCTACCACTGGGACCTGCCGCAGGCGCTCGAGGACGACGGCGGCTGGCTCAACCGCGACACCGTCGAGTGCTTCGCCGCGTACGCCGCCATCGTGGCCGAGCGCTATGCCGACCGGGTCGCGCACTGGATCCCGGTCAACGAACCCAACGTCGTCTCGTTCCTGGGCTACGCCGTGGGCCAGCACGCGCCGGGCCGGACGCTGATGTTCGACTCACTCTGGGTCTCGCACCACCTGCTCCTCGCGCACGGTCGCGCCGTGATCGAGCTGCGTCGGTTCGGGGCGCAGAGCGTCGGGTGCGCCAACAACCACGGGCCCGTCTGGCCCGCCACCGACAGCGACGCCGACGTCGGCGCGAGCAAGCTGTTCGATGCCCTCTGGAACGGGATGTTCCTCGAGCCGATGCTGCTCGGGCGCTATCCCGCCGACCTGATGCCGCTGCTCGAGGGGCTGCCCGAGCCCGGCGACATGGCCACGATCCGCCAGCCGCTCGACTTCTACGGCGTCAACTACTACAACCCGATGCGCGTCGCCGCGGCCCCCGAGGACGCCGAGATGCCCTTCGAGTTCGTCGACGTGCTCGGCTATCCGATCACCGACCGCGGCTGGCCGGTCGTGCCCGACGCGCTGCGCGAGTGGCTGATCATGTTCCGCGCGCGCTACCGTGCCGCGCTGCCGCCGATCGTCATCACCGAGTCCGGTGCCGCCTACTCCGACGAGCCGGACGCCGACGGCACCGTCGACGACCAGCTGCGCATCGACTACCTCGCCGCCCACCTCCGCGCGGTGCAGCAGGCGATCGAGCGGGGTGTCGACGTACGCGGCTACTACTGCTGGTCGCTGCTCGACAACTTCGAGTGGGCGGAGGGCCTGACCCAGCGCTACGGGCTCGTGCACGTCGACTTCGAGACGCTGGTCCGGACGCCGAAGAAGTCCTTCGACTGGTACGCCGCCGGGATCGCCGCGCAGGCGACGTGGGCCGAGCCGGACACGCCTGCCACGGGCTGATCGGGCGTCTTTCTGGGTACTCCGTGACGAACGGACCCCTGATCGTCGATTCCGGGGGTCCGTTCGTCACGGAGTACGTCGATGGGCGCCCGCGACACGGCCCCGCCGGCGGCCCACGATGTGCCGCCACTCGGCGTAGCCGCGACGCCGGCACAGCGGGGCGCCGATAGGCTGCTGGCCATGTCGAATCGCCGGGTCGTCTTCGTGGTCGGATCTGGCCGCAGCGGCACCAGCACCATGAGCGGCACCCTCCAGACGCTGGGCATGAACGTGCCGCAGCCCGAGGTGATGGCCGACTCCACCAACCCCAAGGGCTTCGGCGAACCGCAGTGGGTCGTCGACCTGCACCAGGAGCTCCTCGCCCGCAGCGGGGTCCAGGTCTCCGACGCGCGCCCGCGCGCCTGGCTCGAGGCCGGCAAGCTCAGCGCCGACCACGCGGTCCGGGAACGGGTGAGCGAGTGGCTGGAGTCGCAGTTCGCCGAGGGCGGCGACGAGCTCGTGATCAAGGATCCCCGCGCCGCGTGGTTCATGGGGCTGTGGCGCGCGTCGGCCGACCGGTGCGACGCGACCTCGTCTTTCGTCACCATGCTGCGCCCGGTGACCGAGGTCATCGGCTCCAAGAAGAAGTACTACGACCAGCGCACCGGCGACGTCACCCGCACCGCCGCCTGGGTCAACATGATGCTGCACACCGAGCGCGCGACCCGCGGAGAGGCCCGCCGGTTCGTGCGGTACGGCGACCTGCTGGCCGACTGGACGCAGCCGGTCTTCGCCCTGGGCGAGGCCTTCGACCTGACCGCGGTCAAGACGGCGATGGCCAACGACATCGCGCAGGTCCACAAGTTCATCGACCCGTCGTTGCGGCGCGTGACACTCACCTGGGACGACGTCGAGGTGCCTGCCTCCCTGCGCGACCTGGCCGAGGAGACCTGGCAGACCCTCGACGGTCTCGCCGACGAGGGCGGCGACACGGAGTCCGCTCACCAGCACAGCGACCAGCTCCGCGTGGCCTACGACGAGATGTACGCCGACGCCGAGGCCTTCGCCCACTCGACCGCGCTCGCGGCCCGCCGTGAGGGCGCCACCGCCGCCCGGCGCGAGCTCGAGTCGGCGCCCTCGAAGGTCTCGTCGACCCGCGGCGCCGACCGCGTCCCGCACTCCGTCCGCGCGTTGGTGCCCGAGGGCGCCCGCCGGAGTCTCCGCAAGGCGCTCAACAGACAACGCGGCCGGGACGCCTGATGTCGCTCCCGGACATCCCCTCGCTCGAGGGCCTGCCCGACTACGACGTCACGTGGCCGTGGAGCACCGGCGAACGCCTCGCCCCCGGGCTCACCTGCGTCTTCCGGGTGAAGAACGAGGCCCGCAACCTGCCCTGGGTGCTGCCGCCGATCTTCAAGGCCGTCCAGCACGTGCTGCTGGTCGACAACGGTTCCGACGACGGCACCCTCGACGTGGCGCGCCGGATCGCCGAGGGGTGCGGGGCGGCCGACCGGTTCACCGGGCTCAGCTATCCGCACCAGGTCGCGCGCGCCGGCGGTGAGCACCTGGCGACGCCGGCCACCAGCGTCCACTCGCTGACGCACTTCTACAACTGGTGCTTCAGCCAGGTCCGCACGTCCTACTCGATGAAGTGGGACGGCGACATGGTGCTCACGCCCGAGGGTGCGGGCATCCTGCGCGACCTGTCGTGGCAGCTGGAGTCGACCCGGACGATCGTGGCGATGCCGCGGCACCCCCTGACCGTCGTGGACGAGTCGACCGGGTGGCTCGACCTGTCGCTGCGCTTCCTCGAGCCGTGGGTCTATCCGATGGGGCCGGACTTCACCTTCGTGAAGGCCTTCGACTGGGAGCTGCGCGAGTTCCCGGCCGCCACCGACCGCCTCGTCCTCCAGCAGGGCCTCTGCGTGGAGGTCAAGTGGCTCGACGCCGACGAATACGCCCATTGGCGCAAGGACGGGGTGGACTTCACCAACACCCGCCTCTACCGCAAGCTGCGCGAGTTCGAGGTCGACGAGGCCATCCGCTCGGGCCGCCCCGAAGAGCTCGGTGGCCTCGTCCGCGTGGATGCCCCGCCCGGCGTCCACATCATCGACTTCGTCACCGAGACCTGGCTGCGTCGGCAGCCGCGACCTCTCGTCAAGCACTCGCTACCCGCTTCGCTGCGGGAACGGGCCCCCAGAACGGGAGCTCCTTCGTGACTCACCCCCTCGATGGCTTCACCTCCCCGGAACCCTTGCTGGTGGTCGGCGACGACGAGTCGGCCGCCGATCTGGCCCCGGCCGGGGCCACGTTCACGACCATCGCAGGAGCCACCGACATCGGCCGCGGCTGGAAGTCGGTCCTGTGGATGACCGCCGATCGGGCGTCCCTTCGCCAACGGGCGTCGGCGCTGCCGCGGCTCGGCAAGGTCCGCGTCGTCGCCGTCTGGCTGACCGAGGCGACGGTGCCGCTCGTCGTACACCCCCGCCCCGAGTGGCCGCCGATCACCAGTGTGATGGCGCGTGAGGCGGGACAAGGAGTGCTGATCGTGCTCCGGTTCGCCGCCCCCGTCGCCGCCCACCAGGTGCTGATCGAGTGCGCCCGGCAGGCGTCCGACGGCGACCGCGGGCACGGCGGGTTGGTCGTCGGCTATGCAGGACGCGAAGCAGCGGCCGGCCTCGACGTACGCGCTCCGTTCTTCGATCGCGCCGAGGACGCGGGCGATCCGGAGCGGGACGTGCCGCCGGACGTGGTGGTGGGTCGCGACGGCCAACCCGAGGTGCACACCGTGATCGACCGGGCACCCCTGGTCGTGACCGACCCCGGCCTCGAGCCGATCGACGAGCAGGTCCTCAACCCGCGCGGCTGGCGCAAGGACTGGGACGAGTCGGTTCGTGACTTCGTGCCCGGTCAGCGGCTCACCGAGCAGGCGATCGAGGAGCTCCGCGGTGTCCAAGGCCTCCGGGTCGACCTCGCAACCGCTGACCCACGGACCGTCGCCGGCCTCGCGATGGCCGGCATCCCGCTCCTCGCGACGGGCAGCAACGCCGCGCTCAGCGAAGAGCTGACCCATGCGCTGGCGAAGCAGAACGACCTCGACGACCCCCTCGCCCGCGAGCAGCACAGCGTCACGACGCGCCGCGCGGCACTGGACACCCACTCCACCCTCGCCTGGCGACGAGACCTCGCAGCCAGGGCCGGCGTCCGGTTCGTCGCGCAGCCCAAGGTGACGGTCCTGCTCGCCACGATGCGTCCGCACCAGCTCGACTTCGCGATGCGCCAGCTCGCGCGCCAGCAGGACGTCGAGCTGCAGGTCGTGCTCGGCACCCACGGCTGGACGGTCACCGAGGGAGAGGTCCGCGCGAAGGTGGGTCACGACGTCGTCGTACGACATCACGACCAGGACGCCTTCTTCGGCGACGTCCTCAACGACGCGGCGAGCGTGGCCGACGGCGACGTGCTGCTCAAGGTCGACGACGACGACTGGTACTCCCCGCACGCGATCCACGACCTGCTCCTCGCCCGCCGCTACACCGGCGCGGAGGTGGTCGGCATGCCCAGCGAGTTCGTCTACCTCGAGGAGCTCGGCGTGACGGCCCGCCGCAACCACCCGACGGAGATCCACAACCGGTTCGTCGCGGGCGGCACGATCATGATCGACCGGCAGGTGCTGCGCAGCGTGGGTGGTTTCCGGCGCGTACGCCGATTCGTCGACGCTCAGCTGTTGAACGCCGTCGAGGCAAGCGGCGGCCGGATCTACCGCACGCACGGCCTGGGCTACATGTTGCGGCGTACGGCGAGTGGACACACCTGGCAGTCGGACCCCGAGTCCTTCCGCAGGCCCGAGATCCTCGAGCGCGAGTGGCCGGGGTTCCACGCCCCGCCCGAGCTCGTGATCGAGGAGGGGGACCTGCCATGAGTCAGCCGCTGATCCGTCGCAACGAGTGGCGCGCGCTCGCCACGCGCGAGCTCGGAGCCTGGACCCCGACCAAGACCGTCAGCGTCGTCATCCCGACCTGGAATGCCGACGCGACGCTGCCCAACGTCTTGGCCGGCCTCGCCGCGCAGACCTATCCGGCCCACCTGCTCGAGGTCGTGGTCGTCGACGACGGCAACCCGGAGCCGGTCAGCCTGCCTGACGTCAGGCAGGCAAACACCAAGCTCGTCCGCGTCACCGAGGGGTGGGGTCGCGCCAACGCCTGCCACACCGGCGCCCTGGCCAGCAGCGGTGACGTCATCATGTGGCTCGACGCCGACATGCTGGCCTTCCGCGAGCATGTCGAGGCGCAGCTGCGGTGGCACCACGAGATCGACTACGCGGTCGTGCTCGGCACCAAGCGGTTCGTCGACCCGGCCCGGCTCACCAGCAAGACTCCGGCGCAGGTCAGGGACGAGGTCGCCAGTGGCGCCATCGCGAAGACCTGGGACTGGGAAGCCGAGGAGACCCACAAGTGGGTCGAGGGGATGTGGCGGCGTACGGACGACCTGACGCTGGCCGGCCCCCGCGCCTTCCGCGCCCACGTCGGCGCGACCGGTTCGCTGACGCGCGAGCTCTACGACGCATCGGGCGGTATGGCGACGGGCCTGCGCCTCGGCGAGGACATGGAGCTCGGGCACCGGCTGGCCGAGGCCGGCGGCGTGCTCATCCCCGACCACGCGTCGAAAGCCTGGCACCTCGGGCAGACCCACGTGATGCAGCACCGCGACCAGATCAACCGCTACAACGACGCCTTCCTGGCCAACCTCGTGCCGACGATGCGGCCCAAGCGCAACCGGCGTGGTCGGCGCTACGACGTGCCGTTCCTCGAGGTCGTCCTCGACAGCAGGGGCAGGAGCGCGGTCGAGGTGATCGAGGTCGTTGACGCCGTCCTCGACTCGTCACTCGACGACCTGCGCGTGGTCCTGGTCGGCGACTTCGACGATCTCACCGACGAGCGTCAGTCACCCCTCGGCGACCCGCACCTGGAACAGCGGATCGTGCACCGCACCTACACCGGCGACCAGCGGGTCGAGCTCGTCGACAAGCTTCCTGCGGGCCGCTGTCGATCACCGTGGCGGCTGACCCTCGACGGCGTCGCGCAGGCGCCGACGGGAGACGCGATCGAGGACCTCCTCGACGACCTCGAGGCCCATCACGACGGTGCCGCGGTGATCGACGGCGTCGGCCGGTTGGAGCGCACGGCCGCTGTCGAGCGGGTGCTCCGGACGCGCACCGACGTCCCGGACGACGCGCTGCAGGCGGCGTACGGACTGATCCGCGTCAGCGCGAGTGACGCCGGCTGGGTCGAGACGGCGGAGCGTGAAGTCGTCCGCTACGAGGGCAAGATGAAGCGGCCGCTGCCCCGCTGAGTCGAGTGATCAGCTGCACCGTGGATGCAGCCACTTCAGCACTCGACTCGAACGAGAAGGTCAGTCCGAGCCGAAGAGGTCGCGCGTGTAGACCTTGTCGCGGACGTCGGCGAGCTCGGGCGCCATCCGGTTGGCCACGATCACGTCGGACTTCGCCTTGAACTTGTCGAGGTTCTTGTAGATCTTCGAGCCGAAGAACTTGCCGTCCTCGTCGAGCTGGTCGGCGGTGAGCTCGGGCTCGAAGATGACGACCTTGACGCCCTTGGCCTTGATCCGCTTCATGATCCCCTGCACCGAGGACTCGCGGAAGTTGTCCGAGCCGGCCTTCATCAGCAGGCGATGGATGCCGACGACCTTCGGCTCGCGGTCGAGGATGTCGAAGGCGACGAAGTCCTTGCGGGTGGTGTTGGCATCGACGATCGCGGTGATCAGCGTCTGCGGGACCTCGGAGTAGTTCGCGAGCAGTTGGCGGGTGTCCTTCGGCAGGCAGTAGCCGCCGTACCCGAACGACGGGTTGTTGTAGTGCGTGCCGATCCGCGGGTCGAGGCCGATGCCGTCGATGATCTGGCGCGTGGAGAGGCTGTGCGAGAGGGCGAAGGAGTCGAGCTCGTTGAAGAACGCCACCCGCATCGCGAGGTAGGTGTTGGCGAAGAGCTTGATCGACTCGGCCTCGGTCGGCTCGGTGAAGAGGACGGGTACGTCGTCCGCGTCGGCGCCCTTCACCAGCAGCTCGGCGAAGCGGCGAGCGCGCGAGCTGTCCTCGCCGACGACGATCCGGGAGGGGTGCAGGTTGTCGTGCAGTGCCTTGCCCTCGCGCAGGAACTCCGGGCTGAAGATGACGTTGTCGGTCTCCAGCCGATCCCGCACGTCGGTGACGTAGCCGACCGGGATGGTCGACTTGATGACCATGGTCGCGTCGGGCGCGAGCCGCAGGACGTCGGCGATCACGGCCTCGACGGAGCCGGTGTTGAAGTAGTTGGTGACCTCGTCGTAGTTGGTCGGCGTCGCGATGATGACGAACTCGGCGCCTGCGTAGGCCTTGGCCGCGTCCGTGGTGAACGTCAGCGCGAGCTCCTCCGAGGACAGGAACCGCTCGATGTCCTCGTCGTGGATCGGGCTCGTCCCGGATCGCAACAGCTCGACGCGCGCTGCGTCCAGATCGACGCCGACGACCTCGTTGTGCCGCGCGAGCAGGCAGGCCATGGAAAGTCCGACGTAGCCGAGTCCGACGACAGCAATCTTGGTGGTCACGCCAGCCATCATCCCCGACTCAGGTTGCGAGAGCGGTCGCCATCCGGTGAACAATCTCCGTCAACCGCTCCGGCGACGTCGCGATGTTGAGGCGGACGTGCCCGGTCGATCCCGGGTGGTAGTCGTGCCCCGCGGCCAGCCGCACGCGTCCGCGCTCGAGGCAGACCCGCGCCGGGTCGCGGAAGCCGTAGGCCCGCAGGTCGAGCCACGCGAGGTAGGTGGCCTCCAGGGGTCGCATCCGTGCGAGCGGCAGGTGCTCCTTCAAGAGCGCCTGGAGGAGCGTCCGCTGCTGGTCGAGCCGTTCGATCAGCGCTGCCAGCCACGGATCTCCTTGGTCGTACGCCGCAATGGCGGCCACGACACCCAGCGTCGACCAGGAGTCGTTGCGGGCCATCGGTCCGCCGAAGAGGCGGTCGCGCGTCGCGGCGTCGCCGGTCACGATCTGCGCGCACTTGAGGCCGGCGGTGTTGAACGCCTTCGACGACGCCACCAGCGCGATCGCGTGGTCGGCCGTGCCGTCGAGCGCCAAGTAGGAAATGTGCTCGGCCCCCGGCAGCACGAGCGGCGCGTGGATCTCGTCGCTGATCACGCGAGCGCCGTGCTCGGTCACGACGTCGCGGATCCCCTCCAGCTCCGCCCTGCTGAACACCCGGCCCCACGGGTTGTGCGGTTGGGTGAGGATCAGCGTCCTCGCGCCTTCCGCAAAGGCGGTGTCCAGCTCGTCGAGGTCGATCCCGGCCCGGTCGTCCTCGGGGTCGACGACGAGGTCCACCCGCTGGCGACCGGTGATCTCGGCGATCTCGAGCTGCGGCGAGTAGGCCGGCACCGGCATCACCACGGGCGCGTCCGCGCTCAGCAGGTCGAGCGCGAGCCGCATCCCCTGGGTCACGTCCACGACCGGGATCACCAGCTCCGGATCGACGTCCTGCGCGAAGTGTCGCGCCGCCCAGTCGGCGTACGCACGACCGAGCTCGCCGCCGAACTCGTACGGCGGGTAGCTGGTCTGGCCCTTCCGGATGGCGTCGACCAACGCATCGGTGATGACGTCGGCCGTCGCGTAGTCCATCTCCGCGACCCAGGCGGGGATGACACCCAGCTCGGTCTGGCCCCACTTCAGCACCAGGGCCTCGCGGGCTTGAGCCTCGGTCAGGTCGCGGATCATGCCGTTGAGCCTAGGTGGAGCCTCGGCGGTTGAGGAGGGCCGGAGGCCCGTCACGAAACCCCGACGCGTTGGTGGGCGTCGCTACGTTGGCCACATGGGATTCATGAAGAAGGCCGGCGCCCTCGCGGTTGCCAAGAAGGTCTACGACGAAGCGCGCAAGCCCCACAACCAGGCGAAGATCAAGCAGGCCGTGCGGACGGTCAAGAACCGTCGCAACCAGGGCCGCGCGCAGTGAGGGATCGCGCGCCTATGCTCGCGGAATGACGATCCTGCAGGCGACCGAACTCACGCACGCGGCGATGCTCGGACTCGGGGTCTATCGACCCGAGCGCGTCGTGACCAACGAGGAGATCTGCGAGGTGCTGGACTCCACGGACGAGTGGATCCAGAGCCGGTCGGGGATCAAGACCAGACGGTTCGCCGGGCCGGACGAGACCTTGATCGGTATGGCGACCGCCGCCGCCGAACGCGCGCTGGCCGTCTCCGGGGTCACCGCCGACCAGCTCGGCTGCGTCATCGTCGCCACGTCCACGCACCCCGAGCACACGCCCGCGTCGGCGCCGCAGGTGGCGACCGGGCTGGGCTCGACCGCCGCGGCCTTCGACGTCTCCGCCGGCTGCGCGGGCTTCTGCCACGCACTCAACCTCGCGTCCGCGATGGTCCGCGCCGGTGCCGAGAAGTATGTCCTCGTCATCGGCGTCGAGCAGCTGAGCCGCTTCATGGATCCGACCGATCGTGGCACCGCGTTCATCTTCGCCGACGGCGCCGGAGCCGTCGTGGTGGGACCGGCCGACGCGACCGGTATCGGCCCCACGGCCTGGGGTTCGGACGGCGCCCAGGCCGGTGTCATCACCCAGTCCCCGAGCTGCCTCGGCGCGCACACCGACACCCCCGTCGTGCAGATGGAGGGTACGGCGGTCTTCCGCTGGGCTCCGTTCGCGATGGCCGAGGTGGCGCACTCGGCGCTCGCCGCGGCAGGCGTCTCGGTCGACGATCTCGACGCCTTCATCCCGCACCAGGCCAACCTGCGGATCACCCAGACGCTGTCGCGCAACATCAAGCTCCCCGAGTCGGTCGCCATCGCCACTGACGTCATCGACTCGGGCAACACCTCTGCCGCCTCCGTCCCCCTCGCGATGGAGGCCATGCTCGCCTCCGGGCAGGCCAAGGAAGGGGACCTGGCTTTGCTGATCGCGTTCGGCGCGGGCCTCAGCTATGCGGGCCAGGTCGTGACCCTCCCGCCCATCGAGTGAGTGCCGCCGGCGGTTGAGGATCAGCTGGCGGTTGAGGAGGGACGAAGTCCCGTCACGAAACCCCGGCGCGCCGCTGCCCCCACGCCCACCCGGCGAGGCCGAAGAGCACCGGCCACAGCGCGAGCCGCTCGAGCGCACCGGAGGCAGAGCCTTCCGGCGCGAGGATGAACCCGACGGCAGCGCCGGCGGTGACGACCCCGGTCGCGAGCAGTGCCTTGGCCAGACGCGGCTGCGTGTGCTTCAGTCGAGGCCCGAGGAGCGCCAGCGCAAGAGGCTGCGCGACGAACAACGGTGTCGCCGCGATCGCGTGCAGGGTCGCGTCCTGGTCCAGCGGTGCCAGCCCGGTCGCGACCGAGCTCGCGCCGGAGATCACGAGCAGTCCGGTCACCCACGGCCCCAGCTCCTTGTTCGACAGCCAGGCGCCCCCGGCCATCAGGACCCCGAACCCGACGAACGAACCGTTCATCACCTCGTGATGCGGCGAGGAGTAGCCGTCCGAGAAGCCGACCTCGCCGAGCTTGCTGACCGAGTCGGTGACGAAGCTGTAGCCGCCTGTCGTCGCGGCAGCCGTGATGACTTCGGTGGCGATGTAGGCCGGGCGGACAATGAAGGCCAGCGCGCCGAGGCGTGCGGCGCGGGTGGTGGTAGCTGTGGGCACGGCCTGAACCTGATATGTAGGGCTTCCTGTCAAGAGGCAGGGTGAGGCGCCCGTCCCGATGCCTCGGGTCGGGCGCCTCGTGCTTCGTCGTGTGGGGTGCTGGTGAACGTGTCGTTGGCGACGCGCGGTCAGACTGATATGCGCGGGTTGGGTACCGCAGGACGGTGCTTTTCGGCAGGAGCGGGACCGCGTGTCTAGGAACGAGCGCCACGAGCCCGTCAGCTGTCTGGTCCGTTGCTCATAGTTCAATCGCGGGTCGCTCCGAGCGCTGCCACCAGCCCGTTCGGTCGACGAAGCAGATCGGGGTGGTTACTCCTCGAGGACTGCCAAGGACCAGCACCAGCCGGCGAGCTCACGAGCGATCGCAACGTCGGCGATGGTCGACTTCTTCTTGCGTTCGTTGAACTTCACCCACCGCTGGTGCAGCCGCCGGTTACCTTCATCGCCGCGAACCCGTGCTGCTGCGGGCGCCAATTCCCAGCGATCACGCATGGTCTTCCCCACTCGGTAGCTGGGTCGGTGGTGCCAGGCGGACTCGACCAGCAGCCGGCGCGCGTGGCCGTTGCCGGTCTTGGTGATCGAGCCCAACGTGCGCGAGCTCCCCGAGGAGTACTCGGACGGGACGAGCCCGACGTACGAGCCGATGCTGTTGCCGGTGAACCGGTGCCAATCGCCGATCTCGACGGCCAACGCGAACCCGGTCAGGGTCCCGATCCCGCGCAGGCAACCGAGTCGGTGCACGATCGGAGTGAAATCGGACTCGGTGGCCATCGCCTCGATCGCACCGTCAAGCCGGTCCCGGCGTGCCTTGGTCGACAGCACGGTCTCGTAGTCGTTGTCGAAGGTCAGCCGGGTCGCCCGCGCGGTCAAGTGCGGCAACGCGTCGTGTCGCAGCCAGATGTCGTGCTTGCCTGTCCACGCCCTGCCGCCGTAGTAGACGATCCCGTGGCGCAACAACAACTTCGACAACCGGTGCCGGGCCCGCATCAGATCACCACGGCAGTCCTCCCGGGCGCGGACCAGATCCCGGGCAGCTTCCTGGTCGACACTCGGGATCGACACCGAGGTGATCTCATCGAGTCGTAGGAGCTTGGCCAGGTGAATCGCGTCCTTGGCGTCGGTCTTCACCCGGTCACCAGCGGGCTTCTGCAGCTTCGAGGGAGCCACGACCTCACACCGGATCCCGGCAGCCATCAGATCCCGGTACAGCCCGAACCCGGTCGGGCCGGCCTCGTAGGCCACCGCGACAGGACCCGGCAGACCCGTCAGCCAGGACCTGACGTGCTCATACGACGGAGTCAGCTTCGTCTGGAACAACTCACCCGTGACGCCATCGATCGCCGCTGCAGCAACAGATCGGGCGTGCACGTCGAGCCCAACACTCGTACGCTCGGTAAACACCGGGGCCTCCCACAATTGTCGGATAGGCCGAACAGGCAGCCCCTGCTCGGTAACCCACGAATCTTGTGAGTGAGGCCCCGGCCCGCAACCCCTCAGTCGCCCTGAGCGGTCACTCCATACCGTCTAGCCGGAGCCGCTGGCGTGCGGCTCCGGCGCGGTGCGTGTGCCTGTCGGTCAGGCGTGGGCCGAGCTGCGGCGCTGCGACATCTGCCAGATCACCAGAGCGATCACGGCGCCGATGATGGAGCCGATGATGCCGGAGGGCTGGAAGAGGCCATCGGCCCCGTCCTTGTGGAAGAGCAGGTAGCCGAGCAGTCCGCCGACGAGCGATCCGACGATGCCGAGCACGATTGTCGCCAGGACCGACATGTCCTGGCGGCCCGGCACGAGC
>JBDSPC010000042.1:0-9477 GCA_039914485.1 Nocardioides sp. | reverse complement strand
CGTCGATCTTGGGACGAAGCTTCATCTCCTTGATGATGACGTTCGTCTGGTTCCGACGGGCCTCGCGAGCCTTCTGGGCGTTCTCGTACTTGAACTTGCCGTAGTCCATGAGCTTGCAGACAGGCGGTCGGCCCTGGGGAGCGATCTCGACCAGGTCAAGGTCTGCCTCTTGGGCAAGCTTCAACGCCTGATCGGTCGGCACGATGCCGACGGTCTCGCCATTGGGTCCGACAAGCCGGACCTCGGGAACGCGGATCCGCTCGTTGATTCGCAGCTCGGTGCTGATGTGTCCTCCAGAGATTTGGGGTGGTGGTAGACCCTCGCGGAGGACATTGGCCCGAAATGAACAATGGCTTCCGCTGTGCCCAAGCGGAAGCCAGTGTCAGGCCGACAAGAAATCTGTGTGCCTGATCCGGACCGGAACCCGACGACCTGCTGGTCGATGCGGGTGGGGGACGAACGTGCTGTCTCCGCTTGGTGGATCGATCCCGCAAGCGGGACTGATCGGTCAACAACGAAGGTTAGCCGAAGATTCCGGTCCCCGGCCAATCCGGGAGGCCCGCCTCAGAAGTGGACGGGCGCCGGATCGGGCAGCATGTCGATCCACACCCGCGAGTGGTTGGCATATTCTGCCCGGTCCTCGGGCGCGAGCGACGCCGCCGTCCGCCGCCACGACTCCGCGCGTCCGAGACGCCCCAGGCGCAGCGCCGACGGGAGGGCGGCTCGCAGCTCGTCGATCGGGACCAGGTCGGACCAGACCTCGAGGGCCGCGTCGGCGACCCTGCGCAGACGCGCGTCGTCGGGAGGTGGCTCGCCGAGGAAGTAGGCGACCTCGTTGAGGGGGACGAGCAATCCGGAAAGCGGGTTGGCGGCGACGGAGTCGGCGAAGTCGAAGAACCGCAGGCCGGCGGGAGCATCGAACGCGTTGTGGCCGTGCAGGTCGTTGTGGCTGATCGAGGTCGGCAGGCCGAGCGCTGCGACCTCGTCGATCTCCCCTGCCACACTCGGGTGCGGTGGTGCCTCGGTCAGTCCGGCGGCCGCCAGCACCGGCAGCGCGGGCGCGACGATCCGCGCCAGCTCCATCGCCCGCGTCACCAGCCGGATCCACGCGTCGAGGTCGTCGTCGGCCACCGTCTCCGCGAAGACCGTGCCCTGGTCCGGGGTCAGCAGCAGCCCTCGCTCGCGGTCCACGGCCGCGACCGGGACGACGTGGTCGGGCGCCAGCGCGGCCAGCTCGGCGACCAGGGCCGCCTCGAAGGCCTGGCCGTCGGTGTTCTGCTTCGCGTAGAACGTGCCGTCGACGGCAGTGACCCGCCAGACGCCCGCCCACGCGCGGAGCTTGGCCTGCTCCATCGAGACGACCCGACCGACGCTGGACTCGACCCAGGAGCGGAGCTCGTCCAGGAACTCGTCGGACCGCCAGCGTGCGGAAGATGCGGTGTTCTCCTCGAAGGTCATGGCACGGCCAACCATGCCGATCGGTCGCCGACCCGCGCCCGTCGATATCCGGCGGCCAGCGCGCGCACGTCGTCGCCCTCGACCACGAACGTGGTCGGTCCCGCGATGTCCACGACCAGAGCCTCGGCGTCCTCCTGCACGGCCGACTGGGCGGCGAGCTTCGCGACCACCGGCACGGGACGGGCGTCGGGGTTCCACCGCGCCAGCGTCTCGGTGGACGTGAAGGCCAACAGGGCCAGCCGCCCGTCGGCGCCCCGCATCAGCACGGCCGCCATGTCACTCGTCTTGTCGTGGGCGAGCCCGCGTTCGTCGTACTCCACCTCCCCCAGCATCGCCACGACCGCAACCAGCAACCGGGCGTCCTGGAGGGCGAGGAGCACGTCGCCGTGGCTCGACTCCTGTCGTGCGTACGCCGCCAGCGCGGTCGCCAACGCGAGGTCGGCGTCGCCGGTGTCGCCGGCGAAACCGGGATCAGGGATGAGTCGGTCCACGACGCCCATTGTCCACTGTGGAAGTCTGGAGTCGTGGACGAGGCAACCTGGGCGGCGCTCGCCGCGACCCTGACCCTGCTGGGACTCGTGTGGACCTACGTGTCCTACCGACGGCGGGGTGCCATCGCCGCCATGCGCGCGCTGGGATTCACCGCGCTGCCCGTCGCCGCCTGGCTGACGGGGACGCTGGAGATGTTCACCGAGATCGCCGGCTCCGTCACCGGCTGGGCCACCGGGCTGGTCTTCAACCCGATCACCTGGACGGGCATCGGCCTGGCCGGCTTCGGCGTGGTCCTCATCTTCATCTCCGGCTACCTGCGCGACCGCCAGCTCGGACGGGTCCAGGACGGCACGGCGTCCCCCGCACCGAAGAAGCCGCTGCCCGAGGCGAAGTCGACCCGCGCACCCAAGTCCGGTTCGATCGTCGACGACGACGGCACCGATGACCTGGCCGACATCGAGGCCATCTTGAAGCGGCGCGGGATCAAGTGAGCGACTTCGTCGGCCGCAACCGCCTCTGGGCACGCCTCAACGCCGCGGTTGCCGCGCAGCCCGACCACCTGCCGACGCCGATCGCGGTCGTCGACCTCGCCGCCTTCGACGCCAATGCCGCCGACCTGGCCCGGCGGGCGGCCGGGAAGCCGATCCGGGTCGCCTCCAAGTCGTTGCGCGTGCCCGCCCTGATCTCACGTGCCCTCGCGACACCGGGCTTCGAGGGGGTCCTCTCCTACACGCTGCGTGAAGCGCTGGTGCTGCACGACCTCGGCATCACCGACGACCTCGTCGTCGCCTATCCGTGCGTCGACCGGGGCGCGCTGACGGACCTCGTGGCGTCGCCGGCCGCGGCCGGAGCGGTGACGCTGATGGTCGACGACGTGGCGCACCTCGACGTCATCGACTCCGTGCGTTCCTCGAAGGCGGTGCAGATCCGGGTCGCCATCGACATCGACGCCGGGCTCAAGTTCGGCAACCAACATGTCGGCCCCAAGCGCTCCCCCCTCTACGACACCTCCGCCGTCGTCGCCCTCGCCCGTGCGGTCGTGGCCCGCGACGGGTTCCGCCTGGTCGGGGTGATGACCTACGAGGGCCAGGTCGCCGGCGTACCCGACGACGTGCCGACGCAGCGTGCCAAGTCGCTGGTCGTCCGGCGGCTCAAGCAGGCCTCCATGACGCAGCTGGACGTACGCCGCCGTGCGATCGCCGAGGCACTGGGACCGATCGCCGACCTCGAGTTCTGGAACGCCGGCGGATCAGGCTCGGTCGAAGCAACCGCCGCCGACGACGCCGTGACTGAGATCGCCGCCGGGTCCGGGCTGCTGGTGCCGGGCCTGTTCGACCACTACCAGTCGTTCTCCCCACGGCCGGCCTCCTACTTCGGCCTGCGCGTGAGCCGGAAGCCGTCGCCGACGCTGGCCACGGTCCACGGCGGCGGGCTGATCGCATCGGGTCCGGCCGGCGCTGACCGGTTGCCCCTCCCCTGGGCCCCGCCCGGCCTGCACCTGCTGGGGCTCGAGGGTGCCGGCGAGGTGCAGACCCCGTTGACCGGTCACCCGGCCGCGATGCTCGCGATCGGCGACCTCGTGTGGTTCCGGCACGCGAAGTCGGGCGAGCTGTTCGAGCACGTGAATGACGTCCACCTGGTCTTCGGTGAGGAGATCGTCGAGACCGTGCCGAGCTATCGCGGTCTCGGTCATGTCTTCTGACTGGGCCGACCAGGTCCTCACCCACGCCCTCGCGTCGCCGCCGACCCTGGGTGACGGCCGGCTGATCTGCGTCGACGGCCTGACCGGCGCGGGCAAGACGACCCTGTCCGAATCCCTCGCCTCGCTCACGGGGGCTCCGGTGATCCACGCCGACGAGCTGCTCGAGGGCTGGGGCGGACTGCCCGGGCTCGGCGCGACGATCGATGCGCTGCTGCGTCCGCTCGCTGCGGGTCGGTCCTCGACCTGGCGACGCTGGGACTGGCAGGCGTCGGCCTGGGCGGAGACGCACACCGTCTCGCCCGCGCCGTTGTTGATCATCGACGGTGTCGGGTCCGGCGCTGCGGCGTACGACGAGCTGATCACGACGCTGGTGTGGCTCGAGGCGGACCGCGACGTCCGGCACGTCCGCGGGCTGGCGCGCGACGGCGAGGACTTCGCGCCGTACTGGGAGAAGTGGGCGGCCGACGAGGCCGCCCTGCACGCGCGTGAGCGCAGCCGTGAGCGCGCCGACCTGATCTACTCGAGCAGCTCGTAGTCGTCCTGGCGGTAGCGCACGGAGAAGCCCGCTCGCTCGTAGATCCCGAGCGCCCCCGTCGGATTGGCGGTGTCGACGTCGAGGCTCGCGGTGTCGTAGCCGGCAGCCCTGGCGACGTTCAAGGTGTGCGCGAGCAGGTTGGTGGCCAGTCCGCGGCCGCGGTGTCCGGGCAGCGTGCCGACATAGGCGACATAGGCCTCACGGCCCTTCTCCCCTGACGGCCCGATCGCGTATTCATGGGCGAAGACGTAGGCCGCGACCGCGTCGTCGCGCGCCGGGTCGCGCAGCACGAACGACAGGTCGTGGCGGGCGTGCGCAGCGGTGAGCATGAAGACCGACCAGTTGACCTCGTCGATGTCGTCGTAGCTCGGGTAGTCGGCGAAGGCGGTGTTCTGCGCGGCCCGCAATTCCTCGGAGTCGGCGGGGTCGAAGGTGCTGAGCGCCAGGTCGGCCGGGAACACCGGAGCCGGGAGATCGTCCAGCGCCGAGAACATCAGGAAGTTGTGCCGGTGCAGGACGAAGCCGTGGCTCGTCAGCAGATCGGCCTGGTCGCTCCTGCCCTGCACGGCGCGCGTGCCGAACCGGGCGGACTCCTCGGGCGCCTCGCGTCGGTGGATCTCGCGCGCCGCGGACAGCGCTCGCCCGAGCATGAGTGTGCCGTGGCCGCGACCGAGTCGGGCCGGGTCGACGTCGCCGAAGAACAGGAACGGGTGGACGCCGTCACTCGACGCCCGCGGCATGAGGGTCGTGTAGGCCACCAGCTCGTCGCCGTCCCAACCTCCGTCGAACACCAGGCCCGGGTAGGTGCTCAGCAGCTCGAGCACCTCGCTGGCCGCGAGCTCGAAGCCCGTCGGGTGATCCGCGGCGATGCGCTGCATCAGGGCCGCCATCGCGTCGGCGTCATCGTCAGTGACAGGGCGCGGCTGCAGCGTCATGCGTTGGATCCTAGGGCGGACGGACGCGCCCTAGGGTGGGCGACATGGTCCTTCCTTCTGGCGAGCAGTACGAGATCGAGGCGGCCGGCCATCGCGCCGTCGTCACCGAGAGCGGTGCGGCGCTGCGCGTCCTGTCGTACGGCGAACGCGCACTGGTCGACGGCTTCGCAGCCGACGAGATGTCAGCGGGAGGGCGCGGCCAGCTGCTGATGCCGTGGCCGAACCGGATCCGCGACGGTCGCTACTCGTTCGGCGGCCGCGACCTCCAGCTCGCGCTGACCGAGCCGACGCGATCCAACGCCTCGCACGGGCTGGCCCGCTGGGCGGCCTGGACGCTCGAGGAGCACACCGCCAACTCCGTGTCGCTCGTCTACCGCGTGATGGCGCAGACCGGCTATCCCTGGGCGGTCGACCTGCATGTTCTCTACGACCTGTCCGCCGACGGGCTCACCGTGACGCAGACCGCGACCAACCTGAGTGGCGACGCGGCGCCGTACGCCTGCGGAGCGCACCCCTATCTCGCGGTCGGCGACGGCATCGACCACCTGGAGCTCACGCTGCCCGCCGGGACGCGGATCGTCGCCGACGACCGGTTGATCCCGGTCGAGACCGTGCCGGTGAACCCTTCGCCGGACTTCCGCGTCGGAGCGCTGATCGGCGACGTGGTCTTCAACGACGCATTCGGCGACCTCGACCGGGTCGACGGCGTCGCGACCACCACCCTGCGCGATCCGCGCGACGGGCACGGCGTCGCGCTCTGGGTCGACGAGCAGATCCCGTGGCTGCAGGTCTACAGCGCCGACGACGTCCCCGGCGCCGAGCGGCGCTCGCTCGCGGTCGAGCCGATGACCGCGCCGGCCGACGCGTTCAACTCGGGTGTCGACCTGGTGACGCTCGCCCCCGCGGGCTCCCCGGGCGACGAGCTGTCCGTCACCTGGGGGATCCGGGCGATCACCGCGGAGTGATCAGCGATTGATCAGCGCGCGCAGCGTGCGTATGGCGGCGCGAGCACGATCGCCGTCGGAGCCCTGGATCGCCAGCATGGACGCGGTGTTGCCGTCGGCGAGGTCGATCGTCGCCCAGGGTGCGCCCGCCGGAAGGTGGATCGAGATGATCTCGGCCCATTCGTAGTCACGCTGCTTGTAGCCGTTGACCACCCGCACGCCCGCCTCCGACGCGTCGACGCGCGAGCGGGCGATGGCATAGCCGGCGGCGACGTAGAGCAGGCCGATGAACACGATCGTGGCGCGCTGGAAGAACGTGAACTTCGCCCGGATCTCGGGGTCGAACCCGAACCACGCGAACGCGCACATCAGTACCAGCATCGCGCCGAAGAAGATCACCGCGATGCGCGCACCGAACGGCCGCCACGTGTGCGGCAGGTCGACCGCCTCGGGAGCAATCACGTCAGAGCCGGCAGGCATGGATGTCGGTCAGCAGGATGGCACGGGCGCCGAGACCGTAGAGCTCGTCCATGAGTCGCTGCGAGCCGGCGCGCGGCACCATCACGCGGACGGCGACCCAGCCGGCCTTGCCGAGTGGCGAGATCGTCGGCCCCTCGAGACCGGGAGCCAGCGCAGCGGCGCGATCGAGGTTGGACTGCTCGATGTCGTAATCCATCATCACGTAGCCGCGGGCGACCATGACGCCTTCCACGCGACGACGGAAGATCTCGAACTCGGCGCTCTCCGCACCCTCCCGAGCGATCAGCACAGCCTCCGACTTCAAGATCACGTCGCCGAACGTCGCCAGGCCGGCGGCGCGCAGCGTCGATCCGGTCTCGACGACATCGGCGATCACGTCGGCGACCCCGAGCTGGATGCTGGTCTCGACCGCTCCGTCGAGGCGGGTGACCGACGCGTTGATGCCGCGCTCCTTGAGGAATGCCTCCACGACGCCGACGTAGGACGTGGCGATCCGTTTGCCCTCCAGCTGGTCGAGAGTGGTGAACTCCCCCACCGGTCCGGCGAAGTGGAACTTCGAACCGCCGAAGCCGAGCTGCATCGACTCGACTGCCTGTGCGCCCGAGTCGAGCAGCAGGTCGCGACCGGTGATGCCGACGTCGAGCGTGCCCTCGCCGACGTACAGCGCGATGTCACGAGGACGGAGGTAGAAGAACTCGACGTCGTTCTCGACGTCGATGAGCGCAAGCTCCTTGGAGTCGCTGCGCTG
Source organism: Nocardioides sp. (assembly GCA_039914485.1). Lineage (GTDB taxonomy): Bacteria > Actinomycetota > Actinomycetes > Propionibacteriales > Nocardioidaceae > Nocardioides. The sequence continues at coordinate 2,183 of JBDSPC010000042.1, read as the reverse complement.
GCGGTAGCCGGCCTCGCGCAGGATGTCGCTGGCGGCCTGGGACAGCGCACCCTTGTTGGGTACGGCGATACGGAGAGTCATGACTTCCTCAGAGGTGGGCGTAGACGTCGTCGAGGGTCAGGCCGCTGGCGATCATCAGCACCTGCGCGTGGTACAGCAGCTGGCTGATTTCGAGCGCCGTGGCGTCCTTGCCCTCGTGCTCGGCGGCCATCCAGGACTCGGCGGCCTCTTCGATCAGCTTCTTGCCGATCGCATGGACGCCGGCGTCGAGCTGCTTGACCGTCCCCGAACCCTCGGGTCGGGTGGCGGCCTTCTCGCTCAGCTCGGCCCAGAGCTCCTCGAACGTCTTCACGAGCAGCAAGCCTAGGCGTTGACTCACCCGCACCCTGCCCCGGTCCGAGGACCGGCATCGGGAAGACTGGCCGCATGGACGAACTGACGGGAGTTCCGGATTGGGGACGTCTCACGTGGCCGCGGACCACCGAGCGGCTGACAGTGCGTCCCGCGACCGCCGACGACGCCGACGCGATGTTCGACTACCGCTCCATCGACTCGGTCGCGCGCTGGATGACGAAGCTGCCGACCGACGTCGAGTCGTGGCGCGGCGACTTCGACAAGCGCGTCCCCTACGCGCTGGTGATCGAGTTCGGCGGCGAAGTCATCGGCGACCTCTTCCTCAAGACCGAGGACGCCTGGGCGCAGGCCGAGGTGCGCGATCGCGCCAAGGACGTGTTCGCAGAGATCGGCTGGTGCCTGACGCCCGCCCACGAGGGCCATGGCTACGCCACCGAGGCGGTCCGCGAGCTGCTGGCCATCGTGTTCGACGGACTCGCGTTGCGCCGCGTCGTCGCCAACTGCTTCGCCGACAACGAGCCGTCCTGGCGCCTGATGGAACGTCTCGGGATGCGCCGCGAGGCGCACAACATCGGCGACACCCTGCACCGCAACGGCGAGTGGTACGACGGGCTCACCTACGCCCTGCTCGCCGACGAGTGGCGAGCCCGCTAGCGCAGTCCTGCCAGGATCCTGGCCGTCTCCAGGGCGGCGGAGGTCGCCTCCCAGCCCTTGTCCTCCTTGGACCCCTCGAGGCCGGCCCGGTCCAGCGCCTGCTGGTCGTCGTCGCACGTGAGTACGCCGAAGCCGACCGGCACACCGGTGTCGAGCGCGACCCGGTTGAGCCCGTCCGTGGCGGCGTTGCAGACGTAGTCGAAGTGCGGGGTGCCGCCGCGGATGACGACACCGAGCGCCACAACCGCGTCGTAGCCGCCCTGCGCCAGCGCCAGAGCGACGACGGGCAGCTCGAAGGTGCCGGGCACGCGAACGATCGTGGCGTCGCTGACCTGATGGGCGGCGAGCGCGCGCTCGGCGCCGGCGACGAGGCCGTCCATCACCTCGGTGTGCCAGCTCGCGGCGACGACGGCGACCTTGAGGCCGGATGCGTCGAACGCGGTCTGGTCGGGGGCTCCGTGTCCACTCATGCGCGTACTCGCTTCGCTCCGTGCGCGCATGAGGCACCAGTCACGCTGCGTTGAATTGTTCGCTCGCTCCGCTCGCTCATTACTGGTGCAGCTCCTCGGTGATCTGTTCCGGCAGGTCGGGCAGCACGTGCCCCATCCGGTCGCGCTTGGTACGCAGGTAGTCGATGTTGTCGTCGGTGGGGTGGATCGCCAGCGGCACGGTCTCGGCGACCTTGATGCCGAAGTCCACGAGGCTGGCGGTCTTGTCCGGGTTGTTGGTCAGCAGCCGGACGGACGCGATGCCGAGGTCGCGGAGCACCTGCGTCGCCGTACCGTAGTGACGGCCGTCGGCCGGGAGGCCGAGGTCGAGGTTGGCGTCGACCGTGTCACGCCCCTCGTCCTGCAGGGCATAGGCCTGGAGCTTGGCGACCAGGCCGATGCCGCGGCCTTCGTGGCCGCGGAGGTAGACCACCACTCCCCTGCCCTCGTCGACGATCTGCTTCATCGCCTCGTTGAGCTGCGGGCCGCAGTCGCAGCGGTGGCTGCCGAAGACGTCGCCGGTCAGGCACTCGGAGTGGACGCGGGTCAGCACCGGCTCGGGGCCGGACACATCGCCGTACACGAGAGCGACGTGCTCGCCGTCGTCGATGGTGATCCGATAGCCGTACGCCGTGAACTCACCGTGGGCGGTGGGCAGGCGGGTCTCGGCGACCCGGACGACGTGCC
>JBDSPC010000019.1:0-31368 GCA_039914485.1 Nocardioides sp. | reverse complement strand
CAGGTGCTGCACGGCGTCGGCTACGCCATGGGCATCCAGCGCGACGGCGCCGTCGGCACCGGCGACCCCGACCGGGACGCGGCCGTCATCGCCCACTTCGGCGACGGCGCGTCCTCGCAGGGCGACGTCAACGAGGGCTTCATCTTCGCCGCGTCCTACAACGCGCCGGTCGTCTTCTTCTGCCAGAACAACCAGTGGGCCATCTCGGAGCCGATCGAGCGCCAGACCCGCATCCCGCTCTACCAGCGCGCCCTCGGCTTCGGCTTCCCGGGCGTGCGCGTCGACGGCAACGACGTGCTGGCGACGTACGCCGTCACGAAGGCCGCGCTGCAGCGTGCGCGCGACGGGCAGGGCCCGACGCTCGTCGAGGCCTACACCTACCGCATGGGTGCACACACCACGACCGACGACCCGACGCGCTACCGCCTCTCCGACGACGTCGAGCACTGGAAGCTCAAGGACCCGATCGAGCGGCTCAAGGTCTACCTCCGCCGCAACGGTCTCGTCGACCAGGCGTTCTTCGACGACCTCGACGACGAGGCCAAGGAGCTCGGCCACCACCTGCGCGAGGGCTGCAAGGCGCTCGCCGACCCGGCGCCGATGAGCGTCTTCGACCACGTCTACACCGAGATGACCGACGAGCTCGCCGCCCAGCGCGACGGCTACGCGGCCTACCTCGCGTCGTTCGAAGGAGAGCACGCATGAGTGCCCTGCAGAAGATCACCCTGGCCAAGGGCCTGAACATGGGTCTGCGCAAGGCGATGGAGGACGACCCCAAGGTCCTGATCATGGGTGAGGACGTCGGCAAGCTCGGCGGCGTCTTCCGCATCACCGACGGCCTGCAGAAGGACTTCGGCGAGGACCGCGTCATCGACTCGCCGCTGGCCGAGTCGGGCATCGTCGGCACCGCGGTCGGCATGGCCCTTCGTGGCTACCGTCCCGTCGTCGAGATCCAGTTCGACGGCTTCGTCTACCCCGCCTACGACCAGATCGTGTGCCAGGTCGCGAAGATGACCTTCCGCTCGCAGGGCAAGTCCAAGATGCCGATGGTCATCCGGATCCCCTTCGGTGGCGGCATCGGCGCGGTCGAGCACCACAGCGAGTCCCCGGAGGCGCAGTTCGCGCACACGCCCGGCCTCAAGGTCGTCGCGTGCTCCAACCCGGTCGACGGCTACTGGATGATCCAGCAGGCCATCGCGTGCGACGACCCGGTGATCTTCCTCGAGCCGAAGCGGCAGTACCACGCCGACAAGCTCGAGCTCGACGAGTCGGCCACGCCCGACCCGCTGTTCACGAGTCGCACGGTCCGCGCCGGCTCCGACGTCACGGTCCTGGCCTACGGCCCCACCGTGAAGACCGCGCTCAAGGCCGCGGAGGCCGCCGCCAACGAGGGCAAGTCGCTCGAGGTCATCGACCTGCGCACGCTCTCGCCGCTGGACATGAAGCCGGTCTACGAGTCCGTCCGCCGCACCGGTCGCGTCGTCGTCACGCACGAGGCGCACGTCAACCTCGGCATGGGCTCCGAGCTCTCGGCCCGGATCACCGAGGAGTGCTTCTACTCCCTCGAGGCCCCGGTGCTGCGTGTCGGTGGCTTCGACACCCCCTACCCGCCCTCACGGATCGAGGAGGAGTGGTTGCCCGACCTCGACCGCGTCCTCGACGCCGTCGACCGTTCGCTGGAGTTCTGAGATGGCCGAGTTCAAGCTGCCCGACGTCGGCGAGGGCCTGACCGAGGCCGAGATCGTCTCCTGGAAGGTCAAGGTCGGCGACGTCATCGAGATCAACGACATCATCGTCGAGATCGAGACCGCCAAGTCGCTCGTCGAGCTGCCGTCGCCCTACGCCGGAACCGTCCTCGCACTGATGGTCGAGGAAGGTCAGATGATCGATGTCGGTACGCCGATCATCTCGGTCGGCTCACCGGATGGCGGGGAGGTCGCTCCGCTCCCCGCTTCCTCTGTTCCGCCGAACCAGGTCGGCTCCGCCGACGGTCCGGCGGACCTCTCCGACATGGACCTCTCCAACCCCGCCGCCTCCGGTGGTGGCGAGGGCGAGTCGCTGGTCGGTCGCAACATGGCCGAGCGCGGCCCGCAGCGTCGGGCCCGCCGCGGCGGCGCGTCGCCGGCCACGGCAGCCGGTGCGCAGACGCTGATGCAGGTCCAGGGCTCGTTCGCCCCGGGCGGTGCGCGGTCCGACGAGGTCGCCTCGGTCGACGAGCCGGCCGTGCCGGCCACGTCCGCTGCGACCGCTCCCGCACCCGCTCCCGCCGAGGCGCTGGTGCCGGCCGCTGCACAGTCGCCCAGCGCCGTACGCGCCCTGGCGAAGCCGCCCGTGCGCAAGCTCGCGAAGGACCTCGGGATCGACCTCTCGACGCTGATGGGCTCCGGTGCCAACGGAGTGATCACGCGCAGTGATGTCGAAGGTGCGACTTCCGGCGGGACGTCATACGCCCCGGCACCCATTGCTCCAGCAACGCATGACGTCCGCAGTGGCGAGCGGGAGACGCGCGAACCGGTCAAGGGTGTGCGCAAGATGATGGCGCAGGCGATGAGCCAGTCGGCCTTCACGAGCCCACACGTCACCGAGTGGATCACCGTCGACGTGACGGCCACGATGGACCTGGTGGCACGGCTGAAGAAGCGTCGCGAGCTCAAGGACGCCAAGGTCAGCCCGCTGCTCGTGCTGTCGCGCGCGGTGATGCTGGCGATGAGGAAGACGCCCGAGATCAACTCGTTCTGGGACGACGCCGCACAGGAGGTCGTCTACAAGAACTACGTCAACCTCGGCATCGCCGCCGCCACCCCGCGTGGCCTGGTGGTGCCGAACATCAAGGACGCCGACCAGCTCTCGATGCTCGACCTCGCGGGGGCGTTGGCCGGACTGACTGCCACCGCGCGCGACGGCAAGACGCAGCCGGCCGAGATGGCGGGCGGCACGTTCACCATCACCAACGTCGGGGTCTTCGGCGTCGACGCCGGTACGCCGATCATCAACCCGGGAGAGGCCGCGATCTTGTGCTTCGGTGCGATCCGCAAGCAGCCGTGGGTCGTCGGTGACGACATCGTCGCGCGCGACATCACGACGCTGGCGCTGTCCTTCGACCACCGTCACATCGACGGCGAGAAGGGTTCGCGCTTCCTGGCCGACGTCGCCGGGATCCTGGAGGACCCGGGCACGGCCCTCCTCTTCTGAGTGGGATCGACTGCTGCGGCGGGCTCTGAAAGGATGGGCGGCATGACCGCGGAGTCACCGCCACCCCCCGCAGCGGTCCTCCTCCGGGCTCAAGAGGTTGCCGAGCAGCTTCGCCGCGAGTCCGAGGAGGAGGCCGCCCGCGCGACGGCCCACGTGCGCGAACTCGTGGCCGCGGCTGCTCGCGACCGCGCCGACGCCGAGCAGGTGCGAGCCGAGGCTGCGCAGGTGGGCGCCGACGCCGAGCAGGTGCGACTGCGTGCCGAGCAGGTGCTCAGGGAGGCCTCGGACGAGGCCGGGGCGATCGTCGCCGACGCGGGCGAGCAGGCCACCGTGCTGCTCCGCACCGCCCAGGCGGAGCGCGACCGGTTGCTGGCGGAGGCTCGCCAGGAGGCGGAGCAACGGCAGCTCGAGGTCACCGGGATCGTCGACCGGGCCAGGGCGGAAGCGGCCGACCTGCGAGGCGCGGCCGAGAACGACGTGGCCACGCTGCTCGAGGTGACGCAGCGCGAGGCGGTCGAGCGCGAGTCACGGGCCCGGGCTGCCGCCGAGGAGCTGACGCGCTCGTCGGCCGCCGAGGCGGAGCAGGTCCTGACGGCCGCGCGGGCCGAGGCCGGGGCGCTGCTCGAGGCGGCGATCAGCGAGGCCAGCGCACTGCGCGACGACGCCGAGAAGGAGGCCGCGGCGCTGCGCGACGAGGCCGGGACCGAGCATGGCCGCTCCGCGGAGCTGGCCGCGTCACTGCTGGCGGAGGCCAGGACCGAGGCCGATCGCGAGCTCGGAGCGGCGGCCGAACAGACCGCCTGGGCGAAGGCCACCGTCGACTCCCTGCTCGCCACCGGTGAGCGGGAGCGCCGGGCGATGAAGAGCGCCGGACACCGCGAAGCGGGCGCACACGTCGCCGAGCAGCGGCAACGCACCCAGGAGGTGCTGAACCGCGTCACCGAGCGGCTGCGCGTCCAGGTCGCCGAAGCCGATCGCAAGGCCGTCGAGATCAGTGACGCCGCGGCCGACGTCGTGAAGGGAGCCGAGGCCGAGGCCGCCCACCTGCGCGCATCTGCCGAGGCCGACGCCGAGAAGGTCCGACAAGAGGCCGAGTGGCAGGGCACCCGCGTCGCCGAGCGTGCCGAACGTCGCCGGGCCGAGGCCGAAGCCGGTGCCGCGAGCCTGCGAACGCAGACCGCCGAGGAGGTCGTGCGCGCCCAGAAGGCCGCCTCTGAAGAGCTCCGCCGGGCCAAGGAGGAGTCCCTGCGCATGCTCACCGAGGCGCGGGCGGAGGCCGACGACATGCGGCAGAAGGCCAAGGCCCTGCTGGCCGACGCGCGTCTCGAGATGACCACCCTGCGCAGCCGGCGCGACGGCATCGCCGCCGAGCTCACGCAGCTGTCCGGCGTCATCGAGGCGCTGGCCGTCCCGACCGATGTGCCCCCCGAACCAGACTCGCCAGCCCTCACTCCCCCCGATGAAGAGGATCCGTCATGACCCAGTCCGACCCGCAGTTCCGAGTGGTCCTGCGCGGCTACGAACCCGCCCAGGTCGACCGCCGGCTGGCCGAGCTTGCCGAACGGCTCGCGACCGCCGAGCAGAACACTGCGGCGTACGCCGAACGCGTGCAGCTGCTCGAACAGCGCGCCGCCGAGGGTGCCAGCCGGGAGTCGGAGCCGGTCGCACCGCCGACCTTCACGCACCTCGGTGAGCGGATCGCCCAGATGCTGACCCTCGCCGACGAGGAGGCAGCGGCGGTTCGCGAGCGGGCCGATCTCGACGTCGAGAACCTGCGCAAGCAGGTCGAGCAGGCCGCCGTCGGACTGCGCGACGAGGCCGATCAGTATGCCGACCAGAAGCGCCGCGACGCCGACGCCGAGAGCGGTCGCCTCATCTCCGATGCCCAGCGTGAGGCCGACGAGATCCGCGACGCCGCGGAGCGCGACTCGGCTGCGCGCCGCCAGGAGGCCGAGGCCGTCTACGAGGAGCAGCGTGCCAACGCGGCCAGGGCGGCGGCCGACTTCGAGACCACGCTTGCCGCGCGACGGGACCGCACCGCGGCGGAGTTCCGCGAGCAGCAGGGGGCCACCCAGCTCCAGCTCGAGACGATGTCGGGCCAGGTCGAGGAGATGCGCGCCCGCGCCGAGGCGGAGCGCGAAGCCGCGGACACCGAGTCCCGGCGGGTGCTCGCCGACGCACAGAGCCAGGCCACGGCGATCCTGCGCGAGGCTCGCGCCAATGCCGAACGGATCCGCGCCGACTCCGAGCGTGAGCTCGCGGCCGCGACCCAGCGCCGCGACAGCATCAACGAGCAGCTCGTCAACGTCCGCCAGATGCTCACCACCCTGTCCGGTTCAGCCGCCGGCATGCTCACCGAGGAGCCCGCGCCCGTCGCGGCTCCGGTGCCGGACGAGCCGGTGGGCGAGGAGGCCGCGGACAAGCCGATCGACGAGCCGATCGACGAGCCGATCGACGACTCGGTTGACGCGGACGAGGTCGACGAGAACGACGAGGAGCAGCGCTCCTGAGTCGTTGTTACCGACTGGTAGGTTGACCGGGAGATCCTGACCCGAGAGGCGTGCTGCGATGACCGAGACCGGCGGACTGCTGTTCAACCCCACCACCTACGACCCGTCGCAGTTCGATCCGGAGACCCGCCGGATCCTGCGCGCCGTCATCGACTGGTTCGAGGCGCGCGGCAAGAAGCGGCTGCTGAGCGACGACCTGGAGTCCGTCTGGGTGGCGGACTTCCTGGAGTTCGTCGCCCAGGAGAAGGTCTTCGCCACCTTCCTGACCCCCGCGGCCTACGCCGACGGCGACCCGAACAAGCGCTGGGACGCCGCCCGCAACACCGCCCTGTCCGAGATCTTCGGCTTCTACGGGCTGGCCTACTGGTACGCCGAGCAGGTGACCATCCTAGGCCTCGGGCCGATCTGGATGAGCGACAACGAGACGGCCAAGAAGAAGGCCGCGCAGCAGCTCGATGACGGCGGCGTGATGGCCTTCGGCCTGTCCGAGCGCTCGCACGGCGCGGACGTCTACAACACCGACCTGATCCTCACGCCCAGCACCGAGGACGGCATCGCCTTCCGGGCATCCGGCACGAAGTACTACATCGGCAACGGCAACGTCGCCGGCATGGTGTCGGTCTTCGGCCGCCGCGACGACCTCGAGGGTCCGGACGCCTACGTCTGGTTCGCCGCCGACAGCCAGCACGAGAACTACCGCCTGATCGACAACGTGGTCCACGGCCAGATGTTCGTCAGCACCTTCGAGCTCGACAACTACCCGGTCCGCGATGAGGACATCCTGCAGGCCGGCCCCGAGGCCTTCTCGTCGGCGCTGAACACGGTCAACGTCGGCAAGTTCAACCTGTGCCACGGCTCGATCGGCATGGTGGAGCACTCGTTCTACGAGGCGATCACGCACGCCAACAACCGCATCCTCTACGGCAACCCCGTCACCGACTTCCCGCACGTGCGCGGGAGCTTCGTCGACGCCTACAGCCGGATCGTCGCGATGAAGCTGTTCAGCGACCGCGCCGTCGACTACTTCCGCAGCGCCAGCCTGGACGACCGGCGCTACCTCCTGTTCAACCCGGTCACCAAGTCGAAGGTCACCTCCGAAGGTGAGGTGGTGATGACCCTGATGCAGGACGTGCTGGCCGCCAAGAGCTTCGAGAAGGACAACTACTTCAGCCAGGTGGCCCGCCTCATCGGCACCCTGCCGCGGCTCGAGGGCACCGTGCACGTCAACGTCGCGCAGATCGTCAAGTTCATGCCCAACTACCTGTTCAACCCCGCCGACCACCCCGAGATCGGCACCCGCACCGACCCGGCAGACGACACCTTCTTCTGGGCCCAGGGCCCGGCGCGCGGTGCCGCCAAGGTGCAGTTCGCCGACTGGAAGCCCGTCTACGAGAAGCACTGCGACGTGCCCAACGTCGCGCGCTTCCTCGAGCAGGCGCTCGCCCTGACGGAGCTGCTGGCGACCGCAGGCCCCGAGGGCGACCAGGTCAAGGACCTCGACTTCCTGCTCAACATCGGGCACCTCTTCACCCTGGTCGTCTACGGCCAGCTGATCCTGGAGCAGGCCGAGATCGTCGGGCTCGACCGCGCGCTGCTCGACCAGATCTTCGACTTCCAGGTCCGCGACTTCTCGGCGTACGCCATCGCGCTGCACGGGAAGGCGTCCTCCACCGAGGCCCAGCAGGCGTGGGCCATCGGCGCCGTGCGCAAATCTGTCGTCGACGCCGACCGCTTCGCGCAGGTGTGGGAACAGGTCAAGGCCCACGACGGCGCCTACGAGATGAAGCCGTAGCCGAGGTGCCGGCGTGAGGGTTGGAACGCCACGATCGGGGTAGAAGCCCCCGGTGCACCCCTATCCGATGGTCGGCGACAAGGTCGGGCCCTACCGGATCGACGGTCGCCTCGGTGGTGGCGAACACGGTGTCGTCTTCTCCGCCAGGCAGGCCTCCTCGGGTGCGCGCGTCGCGCTCAAGGTGATGTCACCCGACGTCGCTGGCGACCCGGTCGCGAGGCGCCGCTTGACGCTCGCCGCCCGGGGCGCCGTCTCGGTCCGGTCGCCGCACGTGGCTCGGGTCTTCCTGTACGGCGAGGACAACACCCGCCGGCTCTACATCGCCAGTGAGCTGGTGGCCGAGGGGTCGCTCGGCCAGGCGCTCGACTCTCACGGTCCGGCTCCCGTCCACGCGGGACTCGACCTCATGGCGCAGGTGGCCACCGGGCTCGCCGCCGCCCACGCGCGCGGGCTGGTGCACGGTGCGCTCTCCCCTGCCAACGTGCTGCTCCAGTGGCACGAGGGCCGGGCGGTCGGTCTGCTCGCCGACGTGGGCACGGGCTGGACCGCCACCGCCCCGGAGGTTCACCTCGGCAGCGAGCCCGCGATCGCCAGCGACATCCACTCGATGGGCGCGTTGCTGTGGGAGACGCTGACCGGCCAGCCGGTCCACCATGGCACGGCCTTCCAGGTGGCGGAGGCCTACGTCAAGGACCCCGCGCCCACGCTGCAGGGACACTCGCCGCAGGTCCGCCACCTCAACCAGCTGCTGGCCCGCGCCATGCACCGCGACCCCGCTCGCCGCCACGCGTCGGCGCTGGAGCTGCGCGACGACCTGCTCACCGCCCTCTGGCTGCCGGGCGAGGTGGGGCCGATGCTGCGGGCGCCGTACCCCCGCTCGCGGCCCAGCGAGCGCACCGAGGTCCTCACGCTCTGCTTCGCCCTCGCGCTGATGTCGGTCGGCCTGGTCGCCGGCATGACGATGCTGATGATGTCCTTCTGAGTCAGTCCCGGGCGTGCCAGGCCGCGAGGATCTCGGCCTCGCGGACGGGGCTGATCCCGATCGCGACCTCATCGAGCGTGTCGCGGGCGGTGTCGGCGACCGGTCGCAGTCGCAGCCCGGCATCGATCGCGGGCCGCGGATCGTGCGACATCATCCCGTCGTACTCCGGCCGCGGCAGCCACAACGGCAGCGAAGCCTGGCCCGCCCAGGGCTCGACGCCCTGCTCCTCGAGGAAGCCGGAGTCGACCCACGTGAACGTTCCCGTGGCGCCCACCCCCGCGGCCACCTCGTCGAGGAGCTGCGCGATCGGCATGATCTCGCCGACCCCGTCGAAGACGCCAGTCGTGCGTGCGGCACAGGCGTCGAGGATCCAGGCCGCCAGATCGCGTACGTCGATGACCTGGACCACGTCGGACGGTGACCCCGGCGCCAGCACCTCGCCGCCGAGACCGCCGCGGGCCAGCCGCTCGGGCCAGTAGGAGAAGCGCCCGGAGCCGTCGTCCGGGCCGACGATCAGGCCGGGCCGCACGATCATCGAGGACTCGGTCCCCTCGATGACGGCCTGCTCGCAGGCGACCTTCATCGGTCCGTAGGCCTCGGCGTCCACTGCAAGATCGACGTCGGTCGTGATCGCCTCGACGAGCGGCTCCATCGCGGGTGAGCTGTTGTCGGCGTACACATTGATCGTCGAGACGAAGACCCAGTGGGCGTCGGGGAGGGCGGCCACCGCGCGGCGAACGTGCGAAGGGGTGCGCGAGACGTCGACGACGGCGTCCCACTCTCCGTCAGCCACCGCTGCGGGCGCCTCGAGGGATCGGTCCCACGGCAGGTGCGTCACGCCCTCGGGCAGCGGGCCGGACGTGCCCCGGCACGCGCAGGTCACGTCCCAGCCGCGCTCGACCGCCTGGGTCGCGACCGATCGGGACAGGAACTTCGTGCCGCCGAGGACGAGGAGCTTCATGGCCTTACTCCAACTCGTGCGGCGGCCTGCGGCAAGGGAGTTCACTCTCGGCGGAACGGGCGCTGGCCCGACCCAGCCACAACTCCACGGGCGGCCTCGCTGCTCAGCCGGCGGAAACGCCGCGGGGCGGGGTCTGCTGTCCCAGGATCCACGCGTCGAAGAACGCCGAGAGCTCGAGCCCGGACTCCTTCTCCCAGTGCGCGAAGGTGTCATCGCGGGTGACCGACTTGTTGTCGTACGCCGCAAGCCACGCGCGCGCAATGCGGAAGAACTCGTCGTCGCCGAGCTCGAGGCGCAGCTCGTTCCACATCAGCGCCGGCGAGTAGTAGATGTTCGAGCCGCCGAACTGCGCCCTGTCGTAGGCGCCGGGCGGGCCGTAGTCTTCGCGCAGGCCCTGGTCGAGGGCGCGCCAGCCGGCGATCCGGGACTTGATCGGCTCGCCCCTGTGGTCGGACTCCCAGAGGCCCTGCATCAGCATGGTCATGCCCTCGTTGAGCCACACGTCGCGCCAGTCGGCGGGCGAGACCTGGTCGCCGTACCACTGGTGCACGAGCTCGTGCACGATCACCGGCGCGGAGCGGACGTAGTCGTTGTCGCCGATCGTGACCATCGTCTGGGTCTCCATCGCCGACATCGAGTCGGTGGCGACGATGCCGGCGGAACTGAACGGGTAGGGCCCGAGGCGGGCCTCGATCCAGTCGATCGCGGCGTTGCCGGCGCTCAGGCTGTCGAGCACGAACGGCTGGCCGCGCGGATACCAGTAGTCGAGCTCGACGCCGCTCTGCGACGTGCCGCTCGAGTGGGCGTAGTCGCCGATGGCCAGGGTGATGAGGTAGCTGGAGGCGGGCTCGTCGAGCTGGAACTCGGTCGTGCGCTTCTCGTCCTTCGTGGTGTTCGCGACGAGCCGCCCGTTGGCGACACCCGTCCACGGTTCCGGCGCGGTGACGGTGATGTCGTAGAGGGCCTTGTCGGCGGGCTGGTCGTTCACGGGATACCAGCTGTAGGCGCCGTACGGCTCCTGCATCGTCCAGACCTCGCCGCGGTCGGTGACGGTGAAGCCGAGGGTGGAGAAGTCCTCGCGGGTGGTCGGCGCGGGCACGGGGCGCGGCTTGCCGGCGTAGCGGATGACGAGCTCGTGCTGGTCGCCCTCGTCGATCCGACGATTGATCAGCAGGTCCTTCCGGGCCTGGGAGAACTTCGTCTCGGTGCCGTCGAAGGTCACGCTGCTCACCGTGAGGGCACGCGCCAGGTCGAGGGTGAACCTGCGCACGGTCCGCGCCGCGCGGAAGGTGATCGTCGCCGTACCGGTCAGCGTGCGCGTCTCGGGCGCCCAGGCGAGGTCGAGGTCGTAGAGCAGTGCGTCGACGTCGGGACCGCCGACGGCCGGATAGACGGAGTCCTCGACCGGGGTGCTCTCGGCGAGAGCGAGGTCGGGCTCGACGCGCTCCCCGACGGTGGGGGCGGCGACCGCGGAGGTGGCGCTCTCGGAGGAGGACGCGGTGGCAGTGGTCTGGGTCGGTTCCTGCGACCCGGGGTCGGCCGTGTTCGAGCAGCCGGCGAGGAGCAGCACCGCGACGACGGCGACCGCTGCCCGCTGCATCACTCGCCCCGGAGGAGTGGTCGCGCCAGCTTCCGCCCGTGGTGGATCTGCGCCTTCACCGTGCCGAGCGGCACGGCGAGGAGCTGGGCGATGTCCTCGTAGGGCATCCCGTAGACGTCGCGCAGCAGCAGGGGCTGGACGTACTGCGGGTGGTCCTTCTCGATCGTCTCCATCGCCTCGAGCAGGTCGAGGCGCGTGCCGGCGATGACCGACGTGGTGCGCGGGTCTGGCCGGTCGTGGTGCCCGTCCTCGAAGTCGGTGGGCGTCGCCTGGTTCTTCAGCTTGCGGTAGGTCGTGCGGGCGCTGTTGAGCGCGACGACGTGCATCCAGGTGGTGAAGCGGCCCTGGCCGTTCCACGAACCGATCTTGGTGGCGATGTTGAGCAGTGCCTCCTGGCAGGCGTCCTCGGAGTCGCCGGAGTAGGGCAACACCCCCCGGCAGACGTTGAGTGCGCGCGGTCGTACGGCGCTCAGCAAGCCCTCCAGGGCATCGCGATCGCCATCGCGGGCGCGCCGCGCCAGGTCATCGATGTCGTCCGGAGTCACGCCTGCAACATAATGCAGGTGTGTCTGCACCCTCTCGGCTCGGTCGCTACCCCGTGCGACGTCGCATCGGATCAGGTGCTTTCGCGACCGTCTGGCTCGCCTACGACGAGCAGCTCGACTCGCCCGTGGCGATCAAGGTGCTCGCCGACAACTGGACCGAGGACCTGCACGCGCGCCAGCGGTTCATCGAGGAGGGCCGCTTCCTCCGCAAGGTCGAGTCGCCACACGTCGTGTCCGTCTACGACGCCGGTGAGCTGCCCGACTCGCGTCCCTTCCTGGTCATGTCGTACGCCGACCAGGGCACGCTCGCAGACCGGCTGGAGATCGAGCCGCTGACCGTCTCGCAGGGCCTGCACGTCATCGGACAGGTCGGTGCCGGGCTGCACGCGCTCCACCAGCGCGGCGTGCTGCACCGCGACGTGAAGCCGGCCAACGTGCTGTTTCGCACCGTCGAGCACAACGGCACTCCCCAGGTGAGCGCGATGCTCGGCGACCTCGGTCTCGGCAAGGCGATGGACATGTCCTCGCGGCTCACCGTGATCGGCGGCACGCCGTCGTTCGTCTCGCCCGAGCAGGCGCAGGGCGAGCCCATCGACGCGCGCGCCGATCAGTTCTCGCTCGCCGCGCTGACCTATCTGCTGCTGGCCGGCCGGGCGCCGTACAACCACACGTCGCTGAGGGCCGCCGCCGACCCCGAGCCCCCCGAGCCGCTCGACAGCGGGCTGCCTGCCGAGACCGAGGCGGTCCTCCTCAAGGCGTTGTCCAAGGACCGTGAGGAGAGGTACGCCGACGTGCCGGCCTTCGTCGCCGCGCTGACCACCTCCCTGGCCGGGCACGCCGACGAGCCGCCCACGTGGATCCCGATCGACCCCGACCTCACCCACCCCGCGCCCAAGCCGGGATCGTCGTTCGCCTCGGACGACTTCGCGGACGAGCTGACGAGCCTGTCCTCCCGGAGGTTGAGGAAGGCCGAAGGCCTGTCCCGAAACCGGTTGATGGCCATCGGCACCGGCGCGGTCGTCATCGGTCTGCTCGGCGGCTACGCCTCGCACCAGGTCATGCTCACGGACGAGACCATCGACAACGGCACGCTGACGGTGACGGTGCCGAAGACCTGGGCCGAGGCGGTCGACATCGATCGATGGACGCCGCCGGGGGCAGACGACGACTATGCGTCGATCTCGGCCGGGACCGGCGTCGGCTGGAACGGGAACGAGAACCCGGGCCAGGGTGTCTTCCTCGGCCTGCTCCCCGGGGAGGAGCTGCCGACGACCGTGCCGCAGCATCCCGAGTGCGACGCGCCGCGCGCGCCCGAGAACAACAGCCGCGACGGCGAGGCCTACGTGACCGTCCAGTTCAACGGCTGCCGCCACGGCGGCATCACCATCGAGCGCATCATCCAGAAGACGACCAACCAGTTGCTGTGGGTGCAGGTTCGTGCGCCCGATCGAGCCACGGCCAACGTCGTGCTGGACTCGATCACGACGAAGGGAATGTGAGCCGTCCTCAGCCGGCCTTCATCCCGTAGGCGACCTTGAGCATCAGGTCGCGCATGCCCTGCACGTCGACTTCCCGACCCGTGATCGCGATCTCGACCTCCGCCTGACCCGACTGTCGGACGTCCTTCCAGGCGTAGACGGCGAACCGCCGGTAGCCGTCGTGCACGTAGGACACATCGAGCTGGTCGATGCCCCGGTAGAGGACCTTCACCTGCTCCTCGTCGCGGCGTAGGTCGGCGATCCGGTCCTCGACCATGAAGGCGGTCGTCTCGTGGTCGGAGGTCACCTGCTCGACGCGCAGGACGTACGTGTAGTTCGGGTTGTTCGGCAGCTTGTACTTCACCTCGTTGGACAACTGACCGATGCGGCTCCAACCGCGAGGGGCAGGGAACACGACCCGGTCGATCTCGCTGCCGAGCGAGACCTGACGCAACGGCACGTTGGGCACCAGCGGCGCCTGCGGTGGGTCGGGCTCCAGCCGCGGGCGGGGGTTGCTGGGGAAGCTCGGGCTCTCGGCCACCACCGGCTCCGGCGCGCCAGTCGTGATCGGAGAGGGCTGGAGGAGCTCGGCAGTCGCGAAACCACCGACGATGCCCGCCGCCAGCAACGCCACCACCGCGACGAGTCCCCGCCAACTCATGGGGGAAGGGTATCCGTGTGTGGTGCCGACTAGCGTGAGGCCATGCGCTCTCGGCTCGCCGTCCCTCTCATAGTGACTGCCCTCGCGACGTCGCTCGCACTGTCCGGATGCCAGCTGCTGGGCGGGGAGGACCCGTCCTCGGCGCTCGAGTCGCTCACGTCCGGGCTCGCGTCCGGCGACCTGAGCGCGGTGCCGTTCGACGTCGCGGACCCCTCTGCGGCGTACGGCGACGTCGTCACCGGCCTCGGTGAGGTGCAGCCGTCCGTCGACGCGGCCGAGGCTGACGTCACCGACGACACGGCGACCGCGGAGCTCACGTGGACCTGGGAGCTCGACGATCAGCCGTGGACGTATGCCGCGACCGCCGACCTCACCCTGGTCGAGGACGCGTGGCAGGTCGCGTGGGCGCCGGATCTCGTCGAGCCGTCCCTGGTCGAGGGCGAGCACCTCACGCTGACCCGCACCGCCCCCGAGCGCGGCCAGATCATGGGCGCCGGTGACCGCGCGATCGTGGCTCCCCGCGACGTGGTGCGGCTCGGCCTGGACAAGACGAAGCTGACCGTGACCGACGACGTGGCCGCCGCTGCGTCCGCGATCGCGACGGTGCTGAGGATCGATGTCGACTCGTTCGCCCAGCGGGCTGTGGCGGCCGGCGACAAGGCGTTCGTCGAGGCGCTCGTGCTGCGCGCGGACGAGGCGACCACGGCCGTACCCCCCAGCTACGCCGACATCCCCGGCGCCGTCGCGCTCGCCGACCAGCAGGACCTCGGGCCGTCGCGCGGCTTCGCGGCGCCGATCCTGGGCAGCGTCGGCGAGGCGACGGCCGAGATCATCGAGGCGTCGGACGGAGCGGTGGAGGCCGGCGACGTCGTCGGCCTCTCGGGGCTCCAGGCGCGCTACGACGACGAACTCTCCGGCACCCCCGGGCTGAGCGTCATCGCGGCAGGTGCCGACAACGACCGGACCGTCCACGAGATCGCGGCGGTCGCGGGCGCGCCGTTGCAGACGACGCTGGACATCGACCTGCAGACCAAGGCCGAGCAAGCCCTCGCGGATGTCGGACCGGCGAGCGCCCTCGTCGCGATCCGCCCGTCCGACGGGGCGATCCTGGCTGCCGCGAGCGGGCCGGGGAGCAAGGGCCTGAACACCGCGACCTACGGCCAGTACGCGCCCGGCTCGACGTTCAAGGTCGTCTCGTCGCTGGCGCTGCTGCGGTCGGGATTGACCCCCGAGGACTCGGTCCAGTGCGACGCGACGACGGTCGTGGACGGCAAGTCGTTCAAGAACTACGACGACTACCCGTCCTCCGGCATCGGCACCATCACGCTGCGACAGGCCGTCGCCAACTCGTGCAACACCGCCTTCATCTCCTCGCGCTCAGTCCTGAAGGACGGCGACCTCGCGAACGCCGCGGCCGCCCTCGGGCTCGGCGTGGACCACGACCTGGGCTTCCCGGCCTACTTCGGCCAGGTGCCCCCGCCCGAGGTTGAGACAGAGGCGGCAGCCGATCTGATCGGCCAGGGCAAGGTGCTCGCCTCTCCCATGGCGATGGCGACGGTCGCCGCCTCCGTCGCGGCCGGCCGCGCCGTACTCCCCGTCCTCCTGCCGTCCCTGGGCACGTCCCAGACCGCACCCGCTGCCCCGCTGACCGGTCCCGAGGCGGCGGCGTTGAAGGGGCTGATGCGGGCGGTGGTCACCGACGGGTCCGGGTCGTTCCTGGGCGACCTGCCCGGTGAGGTGGGCGCCAAGACCGGGACGGCGGAGTACGGCACCCCCGACGCCTCCGGCTCGCTGCCCACCCACACCTGGATGATCGCGACCCAGGGCGACCTCGCGGTCGCGGTCTTCGTCGAGACCGGGCAGTCCGGCTCGACCACCGCCGGGCCGATCCTGGAGCGCTTCCTGTCCTGACGGATCAGGGCTCGATCCGGGTCACGTCCCACTGCAGGGCCCGGGTCTCCCGAGTGGCCCGGCAGGTCAGATGGGCCTCCGGGCGCCGACTGCTCGCCACGACGACGCGCGCCCGTGGCGGCAGTGGATCAATGCCGCTGAGCTCGACGGTCCACGTCCCGGAGTCCCACGTGCCGACCTGCTCCTCCAGCCGGGCGACGACGCTGGTGACGGGTGCCGGTCCCCACCGCTCCAGGGCCGCTCCCAGCGCCACCTGCTCGGCCGGATGCAGCCCGGCGACGCCGCGCAACCACCTGGTTCCCGAGCGCCCGGACAGGTGGGCCTCGACCACCGCGACCGACTCCTCGGGCGGCATCCCGGCATAGCAGGCGAGGTCGGGGAGCATCAGCACGTTGGGAGCGAAGCGATCGCCACCGAGATGGCTGCACTCGAACGTCTCCGCCGGCCAGTGCTCGGCCAGTGCCGCCGCCACGGGCCGGCCCCTCACCGCACAGCACACGTCATGCAGACCGTGGGTGCAGACGAGCAGCAACAGCCCCGAGTGCGGTTCGCCGGCGTGCGGCTCCAGGGTCTCGAGCAGGTCGTCGGGTCGGTCCCAGAGTCCCGTGCGCAGCTCTCCGTCGAGGCATCGGAACCACCGCCGCGCGCCGAGCGGGCCGCTGCGCCCGGGTGGGCGGACGAGGAGGGTGCGCTGCCCGGGGTGGCCGAGCCGGCGCAGGAGGTCGTCGGAGAGGTCGGTGCCGAACGGCGCCGTCACCGGCCACGGTCCGGGGTGCTCGACCAGCAGCCAGTCGCGCTGCGGCGGGGCCGTGCCGATCATGGGATCACCCCGCCCGGCGGCTCCCTCGGAGCAACGCTCCGTCATCCGGCGACGACCAGTCCCGCCTCGACCAGCCTCCGAGCCACGTCCAGACCGAGATCTCCGGCGGGGAGGACGTCACCGGCCATCAGTCGTTTCAGCACGTCGCCCGGCACCGTGTCGACCGGCACCTGGGCGACACGGGAGCAGAGCTGGCCATCAGCCAGACTGGCGTCGAGGTGGTCGCGCAGTCGTACGGCGATGTCGTCGGCCAGCGACGCAGCCAGCGCGTGCTGCGCCAGCGGGCCGAGCGGCGCGGCGCGCTGGGTCGCCCTCCGCCGGGTCTGCATCCGGGCGGCGATGTCGGCCGGGTCGACTCCATCCAGGGCCGCCCGGACAGCAGCGAGCACGCGAGCGGCATCGAGCTGGTCGGCACCGAGATCGGTCCCGAGCGGGAGGGACCCGCGCGAGCCCTCGTCGTCGGCGAGATGCTCGAGGGCGAGACCGACCAGCTCCTCGGCCACTGCATGGTGCGTCCAGGTGTGCACGCCCAGGGTCAGGTGGACGGTGACGCCGCCGAGGGCGGTCGCGGAGTGGAGATAGCCTCGAGGCAAGTACAGCGCGTCGCCCGGCTCGAGCACGGTCTCGATGACCGGAGTGGCGTCGGCACCGCGGCGTACGGCCTCGCGCCGGTCTGTCCACGGCTGGTCGCGCAGCGGCAACGGATGAACGGGCGCGTGGATCGACCACTTCTTGCGGCCCGCGACCTGGAGCACGAAGACGTCGTGGACGTCGTAGTGGTCGTCGAAGCCCTGGTTCTGCGGGGGAGTGACGTAGGCGTTGGCCTGCACGGGATGGCCGAGATCGGCGGCCAGCTGCTGGCAGAAGTCGATGACCGGGGGCCACATGCGGTGCAGGGCTTGCAGCACGAGGGTGGAGCCGCCGGCGAAGAGTGCTGTGAGCTTGTCGTCAATGACCTGGTCGGCGATGCCGGCCCCGATCCCGCCGGGCGCGGTGAAGTCGGCGTTGCGCAGGGTGGTGCCGGCCCGGGCGACGCGGAGGAACGGTGTCCGCAGCCCACGCCGGCTCACCAGATCGTCGACGGCGGCCTCGCTGAGCAGGTCAGCGAACCCCTCAGGGTCGGCCGACGGGCGCAGCAGTGCCTCGCGGCCCCATGCGTGACTGGCGAAGTCGTCGACGTTGCCGACGATGCGGGCGAGCGCCGGCCGGTCTGATGGCTGCGCGACGCCGGCCCCGGGGGCGTCCCCGGGCCCGGCGTCACCTGTCAGGGGTGGCATCAGGAGGCGTGATCAGGCACCGCTGTCCGCGCCACCGTCTGCGCCGCCATCGCTGTCGGCACCGCCATCGGCGCCGCCGTCCTGCACGCCGGGCGTGCCCTCGGCACCGCCGTCGGCGGGACCTTCCGCTCCACCGTCGGCGCCGCCGTCCTGCACGCCGGGCGTGCCCTCGGCACCGCCGTCGGCGGGACCCTCGGTCGGGGATTCACTCATGTCGCGCTCCCTTGCTCGTCAGGGCCTTGCGGCCCGGTGGAGCGGCGCCGTTCGACGCCGTCTCCTCTGTGTATAGCGCCATCCGGGCCGGGACCACACCCCCGAAGGGGCGGAGCAGGGTCGGGCCATACCGTGGCCCCCATGCGCATCGAAGGAGTCCGCCTGGTCGGCGTCACCGACCCCGCTCCGGCGGGTCTCGTCGACGTCACGATCACCGACGGCGTGGTCGCTTCGGTCGAGCCGGCCGCCGATCCGAGCGCCGACAACGGCTGGCTGATGCCGGGCCTCTGGGACAAGCACGTCCACCTCGGCCAGTGGTCCCTGACGTCCGCGCGCCTCGACCTCGCGCCGGCGAAGTCGAGCACCCAGGCGGTCGAGCTCGTCCGCGAACGCCTCGAGGAGTTCCCCGACTGGCCCGTCATCGGCTGGGGCCACCGGCCGACCGCGTGGGACGACGCGCCCGTCGTCTCCGACCTCGACGCGATCGAGACCGACCAGCCGATCGTGCTCATCTGCGGCGACGGCCACCACGGCTGGCTCAACACCCGCGCGCTCCAGATGCTCGCCCTGCCGACCCGTGAGGGTGTCGTCGCCGAGGGCGAGTGGTTCCAGGCCTATGGCCGCCTCACCACCGTGCTCGGCACCGACGGCACCGGCCCCGACGCCTACCGCCGCACGATGGAGGCCGCCGCGGCCCAGGGGATCGTCGGCCTCGTCGACTTCGAGTTCAGCGGCGGCGTCGCCGAGTGGCTCGAGCGCTGGAGCGAGGGCGCCGACCTCCTACGGATCCGGATGGCGTCGTACGCCGATGGGCTGGCCGACGTCCTCGCCCGTGGCCTGCGCAGCGGCGACCCGCTCGGCGATGACCCGCGCCTGACGATGGGCCCGCTCAAGATCATCAGTGACGGATCGCTGAACACCCGCACGGCCTGGTGCTGCGAGCCCTACGCCGAGAAGGCGGTCCACGGCTTCCCGCTCGGCCAGCCCAACCAGACGCCCGAGGAACTGCGCGACCTGCTCGGGAGCGCGACCGACGCAGGGCTGGACGTCGCCGTACACGCCATCGGCGACCGCGCCGTCACCGAGGCCCTGGCCGCCTTCGCCGACACCGGCGCCCGCGGCGGGATCGAGCACGTGCAGCTGACGACGCGCGACGACGTACGCCGCATGGCTGCCCTCGGAGTGCGCGCGAGCGTGCAGCCGGCGCACCTGCTCGACGACCGCGAGGTCACCGAGCGGCTCTGGCCCGGCCGGGCCGAGCGCTGCTTCCCGTTGCGCTGGATGCTCGACGACGGGGTCGACGTGGTGCTCGGCTCCGACGCGCCGGTCTCGCCGCTCGACCCGTGGCTGGCGATCGCCGCTGCCGTCCACCGGGCGTTCGACGGGGACGAGGCCTGGCACCCGGAGCAGTCCATCACCGCCCGCGAGGCGCTCGCCGCCTCGACCGACGGCCGAGGCACGATCGCCGTCGGCCACCCCGCCGACTTCGTGCTGCTCTCCGCCGATCCACTCGACGGCGACAACGACGAGGCGCACGCGTCTCGCCTGCGGTCGATGGGCGAGCACGTCCGCGGCACCTGGGTCGCGGGCGACCAGATCCTCTGACCGGGCGCAAAGGTGCACGCGGAGAGCGCCGACCCGTCACAAAGTGACGGAACTTCGTGACGGCTCGACGCTGTCTGCACGGCACTTTGTGACCGGTCGGCGAGGAGCTGTGCGGGAAGGGTCACCCGCCTCCGGAGGGGCGCCGCACGCGCGTGCCCTAAGGTAAGGCTTACCTAATTTCTAGGAAAGGCTCTCTCGGTGTCTTCCTCGCTGCGCCACCTCTTCCACCCGGACAATGCGGACGGCTACCGCGTCGCGATCGACGACTGCGCCGACCGCCTCGTCCGGCACCTCACCGCCACCGACGGCCATCCCAGCCGCGGCACCTCTCCCCGAGAGGCCGCCAGCCGGGTTGCCGCGACCGACCTGGACGCGCCGCTCGGTGACACCGGTGCCGTCCTCGACGAGCTCTCGCGACTCTGGCTGGACGACACGATCTGGTTCCACGAGCCGACCTACGCAGCGCACCTCAACTGCCCGATCGTCATCCCGGCGCTGATGGCCGAGGTGCTGATCAGCGGTGTGAACGCCAGCCTCGACACCTTCGACCAGAGCGTCGGCGGCACCTTCATCGAGCGGCACCTGATCGACTGGACGGCCGAGCGGATCGGCTACGACGCCATTCCTGACGGAAAACGGCCAGACGGGATCTTCACGACCGGCGGAACGCAGTCCAACCTGCAGGGCCTGCTGCTCGCCCGCGGCCACGCAGAGGGCCCCCGAGAGAAGCTGCGGATCTTCGCCAGCGCGGACGGCCACTTCTCGGTCCAGAAGGCGGCTCGCCTCCTGGGGCTCGGCGAGGATGCGGTGATCGCCGTCGCCACCGACGTTCAGCACCGGATGGACCCGCAGGCTCTCTTGCGCGCGCTCACCGAGTCCGCTGATCGCCACGAGATCCCGATGGCCGTCGTCGCCACCGCCGGCACCACCGACTTCGGCTCCATCGACCCGCTGCACGAGATCGCCGGCCTCGCGCGCGCCCACCGGGCGTGGTTCCACGTCGATGCGGCGTACGGCGGAGGCCTGCTGATCTCGCCACGCCACCGCGACTGGCTGGCGGGCATCGAGCTGGCCGACTCGGTGACGATCGACTTCCACAAGACCTGGTTCCAGCCGGTCTCCTGCAGCGCGCTCGTGGTTCGCGACGGCGCCACGCTCGGGCACGTCACGTGGCACGCCGACTACCTCAACCCCAAGGACTCGGCGCACCCCAACCAGGTCGACAAGAGCCTGCAGACGACGCGCCGCTTCGAGGCGCTCAAGCTCTGGGTGAGCCTGCGGGTGATGGGCGCGGACGTGCTCGGCGGCTACCTCGACGACGTCATCGACCTGACCCGCGACATCGCGGATGCCATGCGCGACATGGGCGACATCGAGCTCGCGGCCGACCCGCAGCTGAGCACGCTGGTCTTCCGCTACCGGACCGTCGGCGTACCCGATCGCGAGGTCGACCGGATCAACAGCCGCATCCGGGCCGAGCTCTTCGACGGCGGTCGCGCGATGGTCGCGGCCACCAAGGTCGGGGGCGTGGCCTTCCTGAAGTTCACGCTGCTCAACCCGAAGGCGACGGCCGACGACATCCTCGGCATCGTCGAGCTGGTCCGCGACGCCGGCGTCCGCCATCTCGCGCGGCGGATCCCGGGCAGGGACCTCCACCTGCGCGCCCACCTCGAGGCGCTGCCCGCGTGACGCACACCCGCGACCTCATCGGCATCGGTGTCGGCCCCTTCAACCTCGGCCTGGCCTGCCTGGCCGAGCCGATCGAGGACCTGGACGCCGTCTTCCTCGAGGCCCGCGACAGCTTCTCCTGGCACCCCGGGATGCTGCTCGACGACGCGACCCTCCAGGTGCCGTTCATGGCCGACCTCGTCACCCTCGCGGATCCGACGTCGCCGTACAGCTATCTCAACTTCCTCAAGGACATCGGCCGCCTCTACTTCTTCTACATCCGCGAGAGCTTCTACCCGCTGCGCCGCGAGTACGACGACTATTGCCGCTGGGCAGCCGAGCGCCTGACGTCGATCCGCTGGGGCCAACCGGTCACCCGCGTCGAGCACGACGGCGCGGCCTACGTCGTCACCAGCGCCAGCGGCGAGGTCTGGCGTGGACGACGTCTTGTCCTCGGCACGGGTACGGCGCCGCGCCTGCCCTTCGAGGTCAACGGACCCGCGCTGCACTCGACTGACTACCTCACCCGCAAGGCCGAGCTGCTCCGCACCCGGTCGATCACCGTCGTGGGCAGCGGCCAGAGCGCGGCGGAGATCTATGCCGACCTGCTCACCGAGCAGGAGACGCGTGGCTTCGACCTGACCTGGCTGACGCGAAGCCCGAGGTTCTTCCCGATGGAGTACACCAAGCTCACCCTCGAGATGACCTCGCCGGAGTGGACGTCCTACTTCCAGGCGCTGCCCGGCGTGCGCCGTGCGGAGGTGCGGGCCGGGCAGGCCGCACTGTCCAAGGGCATCAGCGCGGACACGATCAACGCGATCTTCGACGAGCTCTACCGCCGCCAGGCGCTCGGCGGCATCGACACGACGCTGCTCACCGCCACCGAGGTGCGCGCGGCGCAGTGGGACGGCGAGCGCTACTCGCTCGACCTCCACCACACCGAGCAGGACGTGAGCGGCCGGATGGTCACGGAGTCGCTGGTCCTCGCGACGGGCTACACGACGCGCGTCCCGTCCTTCCTCGACCCCGTCCGCGACCGAATCCGGCTCGACGAGCAGGGTCGGTATGCCGCAACGCCGACCTTCTCCGTCAGCCACACCGACGACGTCTTCGTCCAGAACGGCGAGGAGCACACGCACGGCTTCGTCGCCCCCGACCTCGGCATGGGCGCCCTGCGCAGCTCGACGATCCTGGCCGGGGTGCTCGGCCGCGAGGTCCATCCCGTCGAGAAGCGGATCGCCTTCCAGGAGTTCGGGATGCCGGACCGATTCCGCTCACCTTCCGAGCAACCCGCCAGGAGTGCCTCATGAGACTGACCGTCGAACCGCTCGACCTTTCCCGCGACCTCGCCAGGCTGCATGCCTGGGTCACGCACCCGCGCTCCGTCTTCTGGGGCATGCAGGGCGCGAGCCTCGAGCAGGTCCACACGGAGTACGCCCGGATCGCCGACGACCCGCACCACGAGGCGCTGCTCGGCCGCGTCGACGGCTCGCCGGCCTTCCTGATGGAGCGCTACGACCCCTTCCATGGTCCGCTCGCCGACCTGCCCGAGCTGCGGGCCGGCGACGTCGGGATGCACCTGCTCGTCGCCCCGACCGACGCCCCGGTCCCCGGCTTCACCTCCGCCGTCATGCGCCGCGTGATGGAGGAGTGCTTCGCCGATCCGTCCGTACGGCGCGTGGTAGTCGAGCCCGACATCCGCAACGACAAGATCGCCCGTCTCAACGCGGCGGTCGGCTTCCGAGTCGTCCGACCGGTCGACCTGCCGGACAAGACCGCCGCCTTCAGTGTCTGCGCCCGGGCGGACTTCCAGGGGAACGAGCACCTCACTCCGACCGTCATGGAGCAGGCACAACGTCGCCTTGTGGCCAAGGCGATCGTCGAGTTCTCGCACGAGCGGCTGCTCACGCCGACCGCGACCGGCACCGGCTGGCGGGTGGTGGCCGGCGCGTCGGCGTACGACTTCACGGCCCGCGTGCACGCCCTCGAACACTGGGTGATCGACGCGCCCTCGCTGACGCGCACCGTGGACGGGGGGACCAGACCGCTCGATGCGCAGGAGCTGGTCGTCGAGTGCCAGGACGTGCTCGGGATCCCGGCCGCGTTGCTGCCGACCTACCTCGAGGAGATCGCCAGCACGCTGGCGTCCTCGGCCTGGAAGCTCGTCCATCACCGGACGTCCAGCGCCGATCTCGTGCACGCCGGCTACCAGGAGATCGAGGCCGCGATGAGCGAGGGTCACCCGGCCTTCGTCGCCAACAACGGGCGGATCGGGTTCTCCGCCGACGACTTCGCTGCGTATGCCCCGGAGACGGGCTCGGACATTCGGCTGCTCTGGATCGCCGTACGGCGCAGCGAGGCCCACCTCGCGCTGGCTCACGACGTGTCCGAGTCGGCGCACTATGCGGCGGAGCTCGGAGAAGCCGTCGTCACGGACTTCGAGGCACGCCTGATGAGCCTCGGGCTGGACCCCGTCGACTACCTCTACCTCCCCGTCCACCCGTGGCAGTGGACGCACCGACTGGCGATCACGTTCGCCCCCGACGTCGCGCGGCGATCGATCGTGCTGCTCGGCGAGGGGCCGGGTGCGCACCGCGCGCAGCAGTCGATCCGGACGTTCTTCCCCATCGAGCACCCGACGCGGTCCTACGTGAAGCTCGCGCTCGCGATCCAGAACATGGGCTTCGTCCGCGGCCTGTCGCCGACATACATGGCCGCGACGCCGGCCATCAACGACTGGGTCGCTTCCGTCGTGAGCGACGACAAAACCCTTGCTGCATGCGGGTTCTCGGTGCTGCGCGAGCACGCCGCGATCGGATGGACGGGCGACGTCTTCCACCGGTTGGCCGACACGTCGCCGTACCGCAAGATGATCGCGGCGCTCTGGCGCGAGAGTCCGATGGAGCGGCTCGCACCGGGGGAGCGACTGGCGACGATGGCGTCGCTGCTGCATCGCGACCGGGACGGGGTGGCGTTGGCGACCGAGCTGGTCCGCGCCTCTGGGCTGCCGGCGGAGGAGTGGGTGGCAACCTACTTGCGCGCCTACCTGCGGCCGCTCGTGCACTGCCTGCTGGCCTACGACCTGGCCTTCATGCCGCACGGTGAGAACCTGGTGATGGTGCTGGACGGGCATGTGCCGACGCGGATGCTGATGAAGGACATCGGCGAGGAGGTGGCGGTGATGGGCGACCTGCCGCTGCCGCCCGAGGTCGAGCGGATCCGTGCGGACGTGCCGCCCGACGTGCGAGCCCTGGCCATCCACACCGATGTCTTCGACGGGTTCCTGCGCTACCTGGCGGCGATCCTGGACGAGGACGGCGTGCTCGCGTCGAGCACCTTCTGGGCCCTGGTCGCGGACTGCGTCATCGAGCACGAGCGCTCGCACCCAGAGCTGGCGGAGGCCGCTGCGGCGTACGACCTGCTCCGCACGACCTTCCGGCACAGCTGCCTGAACCGGCTCCAGCTCCGCAACACGCTGCAGATGGTCGACCTGACCGACCAGGCCGAGTCGCTGATCTTCGCGGGCGAGCTCGACAACCCGATCGCCTCCAGCCGATCGGAGGTTGAGGAGGGCCGAAGGCTCGTCACGAAACCGGAGCCTGTGGGCGCATGAGCATCCGCCGCGACTCTTCGGCATCCCGCACGTGAGTGGCGCGGACATGCTGTAGCGCGCCTTCGAGCAGGGCCGCGCGCGCGAAGTTCTGGGGATGCTCGAGAAGGACCTCGAGGAGGTCGAAGCGATCCATACCTACATCGACGAGTAGCCGCACCTCGCCGCCTGGCTGGCCAGCGTCGACGAGACGCCGGTGGGGATGGTGCAGACCTACGGCCCCTTCGTCGACGAGATCGGGGTGTTCCACGACCGCCGCGAGGGCGACCTCGGCAACGACTCGTCGATCGAGCTGCTCACCAGGCTCGGTGCGACCCTCGGGCCGGTGGTCGAGATGCCGGGCAGGACGGCGCACTTCGCCTTCCTGGACTGGCCAGCGCTCAGCGCGCCAGCTTGACGGACCTGCTCCTGACCGGGGGGACGTCGCCGTACGCCGGAAGCAGGACGCGGTACTTCCCGCGCGGCAGGTCGACCCGCTTCACGTCGCGCGGGCCGGTCGTCATCACCAGCACGACGGTGCGCCACTTGCGTCGTTTGCGCACCTGGATGACGCACTCGTAGTCCACATCGACGGCGTTGGGGCCGACGTCGATCTTGAGCTTCGACTTCTTGATCACCGAGACCGTGACCGTGCGGACCACCGGTACGGGCGCCGGCACGGGCGCCGGCGCGGGTGGCGGGGGTGGTGGTGGTGGTGGTGGTGGTGGTGCATTGAGGTGGGACCACTTCCCCGGCTGTCCGGCGTTCGCGATGGCCGCGGCGTCGACCCGGGTGCCGCACGTGCCCGTGCCGTTGGGCACCGGTGCGCCCCCCTGGATCACGTAGCAGCTCGTGCCGTCATGGACCAGCGTGCCCTCGGCAGGCCGGTAGTTGAGGTGGTTGTAGGGAGCCTGGCCGTTGCCGGCGTTCCTGATCGCCACCATGTCGACCACGGTGGAGGGGCGGGTGCCCCCGATGCCGTCCCAGGTGGCGACGTAGACAGGCCCTCCACCGGCGATCACGAAGACCGCGCCGTTCTCCGGATCCCCGGGCAGACGGCCGACGATGAGTGTCCCGTCGACGGGCTGCTGTCGGAGCCGGGACCAGCGACCCGTGCCGGACTCGGAGAGCGCGCGGGGGTCGATGCGAATCGATGGCTTCTCACCGTCGACGTTGGCCCAGTTGGTGACCACGATCGGGGCCCCACCGGCCCAGCGGTAGGTCTGGACGCCGTCGTTGGCGATCGCACCGTCAGCGGGGTACGGCGGCAGGCTGTCGAAGTAGGCCTGCGAGACGTCCGTGTAGGGCTGGACGCCTGGCGCCCCGACAGACGCCCAGGTGCTGACGTAGATCGGCGCCCCGCCGACCATCCGATACACCGGCCCGTTGAGGTCGTCCGGGTAGACACGGATGAAGTCACCGTCGGCCGCGTGCGCAGAAGCAGGCAGCAGCGTCAGCAGGGTCGCGATCAACGCAACCACGCACAGTCGCGCAATCCGCATGTCTTCCCCTGCCGAGACGGTGGGCGGAATTCTGACACGCCCACCCCGACCGGGCACAAAGTTGCGCGGACCACTGCCGACCGGGCACGAAGTTCCGAACTTTTGTGACCGGTCGGCAGCTTCGCCGCGTCATTTTGTGCCCGGTCAAGCGAGGGCGAGCGTTGCCTCGAGGACGAACTGCGGATCCTCGAGCCGGTCGCCGTACAGCTCACGAAGCTGCTGGACGCGATAGCGCACGGTCTGGGCGTGCACGAAGAGCTCGGAGGCAACCGCGTCGCGGCGACCCTGGTTGAGCACCCAGGACCGCAGCGTCTCGGTGAGCTTGTCGACGGTGGAGGGCCGCTGCCCGGCGAGCGGCGCGAGCACCTGGGCGCGGAGGTCGGCACGTGTGTCGGGGTCGGCGGCCAGGACCAGTGCCGCGAGGTGCGAGTCCGCGTCGACGATCCCGGGCAGCTCGAGGGCGAAGGCGCGACCGGCCCGTTCGTGCGAGCGCGCTGCGTCGAGCCAGGTCACGGACGGACCGACCACGGCGCTGGTGCCGCGCAGTGCCCGCAGGAGACCCGTGCGCGTCGACGCGGTGCCGGTCGACGGCACCAGCAGCAGGGCGTGGCCGTCGGGGACGCCCGGCAGGTCCTCGGCAGGTTGCAGGGTCTCGGCCGTGACCAGCGTCGAGGCGTGCCCGGCCTGCGACTCGGGCAGCAGCACGGCGATCAGCTCGGCGGGCGGGACCCAGCTGGCGCGCTCGGCCGCGGCCACGACCGCCTCCGGAACTGCTCCGGTGATCAGCGCCCGGGCGAGCCGTTCCAGGTTGCGTTGGCGCAGCCGGCCGGTGCTCTCCAGCTCGTCGGTGTGGCCGGCCGCGCTGGAGGCCGAGAGCTCGTCGATGTAGGCGAAGACGAGCTCGGCGAACCGTGACAGCTGGGCCGCGTCGACGCCACCCTCCACCGCCGTGCGCGACATGTCACGCCAGGAAACTCGTGCCCCGATCCGGTACGCCGCCAGCAGCGCCTCCATCGTCCGGCCGTTGCGCGCCTCTCCTCGCCCGAGCTGGTAGGCGCCCTCGAGCGCGGGGGCCATGGGCGGGCTCTCGCCGTCACGCGTGGCCAGGGTGAGGAAGCCGCCCAGCGCGAGCTGCACGGCGTTGCGGATCGTCGCGCCCATCGGCCCGCTCAGGGCGCCGGCATAGCTCGGCACCTCGTCGATGATCGCGGCGACTGCTCGTTCGGCGACGTCGGCCAGCTCGCCGCGGAGCACGAGGACGACGGCGTCGTCGAGGCCGACCACCGTGCGTTGTTGTGTGGTGGAGCGCACAACACGAGGTGCCATGGGAGTTCCGTCCCTAGAAGTTGTTCGATGTGAACAAGAGTCTAGCCCCGATTCACGTGCACAGGGCAGGAACTTCGGGCCCCGAAGCGGCACGCTTGGCGACATGAGCACAACACTGATGTCCGGGAGCAGCGCACCGTCGCTGCGCTCGCGCCTGACGCGGCTGGCCGAGAGCGCCACCTCGCCGCTCGTGCCCGCCGACTTCCTCGACCTCTTCGCTCCGCTCCGCGCCGGCGCCGACCTCCGCGGCCGGATCGAGCAGATCACCGCCGAGACCCCCGACGCTGCCACCATCGTCATCCGCCCCGGTGCCGACTGGGCCGGCCACCAACCCGGTCAGTACCTCCGCATCGGCATCGACGTCAACGGCGTCCGCCAGTGGCGCGCCTACTCGCTGACCCACGGCCCCCGCGCCGACGGTCGGATCTCCATCACCGTCAAGGCCGTGCCCGACGGCCTGGTCAGCAACCACCTCGTCCACGAGGCCGTCCCCGGCACTCTGGTCCACCTCGAGCAGGCGGCCGGCGAGTTCGTGCTCGAGTCCGACCACGACAAGTTGCTCTTCGTCACCGCAGGGTCGGGCATCACGCCGGTCATCGGGATGCTGCGCAACCTCTTCCCCAGCACCGACAAGGGTGTCCTCAAGCTCGATCGCAGCAAGGACCTCGACATCGTCGTCGTCCACGTCGCGCCGAGCGAGCCCGACTCGATCTTCCTGCGCGACCTGCAGGCCCTCGACGCCTCCGGCGCCATCCGCCTGGTTGCGCGGTACGACGACGTGCACGGCGTCCTCGACGTCGACGACCTCGCCGACTTCGTACCCGACCTGGCCGAGCGCCGCACGCTCGCGTGCGGTCCGGCCGGACTCCTCGACGCCCTCGGTGCCCATCACGAGCGGGCCGGGCTCGAGCTCGTCATCGAGCAGTTCCGCACCACCCGCGTCGAGCCCGGTGACGGTGGCACGGTCGCCTTCGCCAACGGCACCACGCTCGACCTCGACGGCGCCACCCCGATCCTCGACGCGGCTGAAGCGGCCTGCGTCCTGATGCCCAGCGGCTGCCGCATGGGGATCTGCATGGGCTGCGTCCTGCCGATGACCGAAGGCTCGGTGCGCGACCTGCGCAACGGCCAGATCACGACCGCCATCCCCGGCGAGAGCGGTGCGATCAAGGTGCAGACCTGCATCAACGCCGCCGCCGGCCCCTGCCACCTCGACCACTGATCGAAGGAGACTCACATGACCACGATCCAGAAGCAGGCCATCAGCCCGATCGCGCACCTCACCGAGGCCGACATCGAGCAGATCGGCATCGAGCTCGACGCGATCCGTCAGGACATCCTCGACTCTCGCGGCGCCGACGATGCGGCGTACATCCGCAAGCTCATCGACGTCCAGCGCAAGCTCGAGCTCGGCTCGCGCGCGGTGCTGCTGTTCAGCATCTTCCCGCCGGCGTGGTTCGTCGGCACGGCTGGCCTGAGCGTCGCCAAGATCCTCGACAACATGGAGATCGGGCACAACATCCTGCACGGCCAGTGGGACTGGATGCGCGACCCGAAGATCCACTCGAGCACGTGGGAGTGGGACATGGCCTCGCCGTCGGAGCAGTGGAAGCACTCGCACAACGAGGTGCACCACACCTACACCAACGTGATCGGCAAGGACAACGACCTCGGTTACGGCATCATGCGCGTCGACGAGGAGCAGCGCTGGGCGCCGTTCCACCTGGGCCAGCCGATCTGGTGCTTCATCAACGCGGTCTTCTTCGAGTACGGCATCGCGGCCTACGACCTCGACCTCGGTGCCGTGATCAAGAAGAAGCAGACCAAGGACCCGGAGTTCCAGCGCCGCGCCAAGAACGTGTTGGCCAAGATCCGCAAGCAGGCCACCAAGGACTACGTCGCGCACCCGATCCTGTCGATCCCGACCGGCTCCTTCGTGCCGACGCTGGCGGCCAACGTCACCGCCAACATCGTGCGCAACCTGTGGTCCAACTCGATCATCCTGTGCGGCCACTTCCCCGAGGGCGTCGAGACCTTCGAGAAGCGCTCGATCGAGGGCGAGTCCAAGGGTGACTGGTACGTCCGCCAGATGCTCGGCTCGGCCAACATCACCGGCTCGAAGGCCATGCACCTGATGAGCGGCAACCTGTCGCACCAGATCGAGCACCACCTCTTCCCGGACCTGCCGTCCAACCGCTACGCGGAGATCGCACCCAAGGTGCAGGCGCTGTTCGAGAAGTACGAGCTGAACTACCTCGCGCGCCCGCTCGTGCCGCAGGTCTACTCCGCCTGGCACAAGGTCGTCCGACTGTCGCTGCCCAACGGCTGGCTGGCCACGACGAACAAGAAGAACCTGCCCAGCCAGCTGAAGATGCTCTACGCCATGTCCACCAAGGGCCCCAAGGTCCGTCGCGCCGCCCAGGCCCGACTGACCCAGCAGGCCCGACGGGTCGAGGTCGAAGCCGCCGCCTGAGCCGCCCGGCCCAACGGGTCTAGCCCGGTCGGTAAAGGTTGCGGCATCCGCCGCGTGTCAGCGGGTGTCGATGCCTAGGTTTGCGTAGAACGTCTTCCCCACGCAGACACTGGCGCGCGCCCGAACGCCGCCGACCTTCTGCATGGTCATCCCCAACCTTGGCGATGTCAAGGGGTGCTGCTTCGGGGGACCGTTGTCCCGCAACAGCAGACACCTCGGGGAACCGACAGGGGCACGGAATGCTTAGGAACAAGTCTGAGGAGAACGTCGACATCTCCGGTCGGCTCCGCATGATCCAGCAGCTCGAGGTGCCCGGCATGGTGGCGCCCCGCACTGGTGCGGACGACGCGATGGAGGAGTCGTTCCCGCGGCTGCTCGACGTCAACCCGCACATGGGTCGCATGTACGTCGCCGGCCACGAGCCGCACTTCCGGCCGGTCACCCTCCTGCAGCACGCCCACGTGCCGGGCCACGTCGAGTCCTCCTGACAGGGCTCCGATCGGCGGTCTAGTCCGCTTCGCAACGAATTTCCACGGCCCGGTAAACAGAAGGACATTCCGACCGTCGCTACACCGCACGCTGCCTAGGTTCGCGCCAAGGCGCTGATCGAGGTGCCTTCGCCGTACGACATCGGAGGCACCGTGCACACGTTCTCGAAGAAGTCCACCGCCCTGCTCCTCGCGCCCTTCGTCGGGTTGGCGCCCTTCATCCTGCTGGCCAGTTCGCCGGCCGAAGCCGCGCCCCCGAGCCGCATCTCCGGGATCGTCACGGTTGCGGGCGTCGGTGGGGTCGCGGGCATCAAGGTGACCGCACTCAAGCTCGGTGGCACCGGCCAGTGGGCCGAGGCCGACAACGCGGTCACGGTGGCGGGCGGCGCCTACCAGATCGGCAAGTTCACCTCCGGCACCTACCGGGTGCGCTTCGACGACCCGTCCGGCACTTACGAGACCGAGTTCTACGACAACGTGGCGCGCGTCGACCTGGCGCAGGACATCGAGCTGGCACAGGGCGGCGGCAACGTCGGCGGGATCAATGCCGAGCTCGGCGCGGCCGGTCACTTCACCGGCAAGGTCGTCAACAGCTCCGCTGTGCCCATCGAGAACGCGACCGTCACGGCCTACGTCCGCCAGGGCGCCGACTGGGTCGAGTTCCAGCACGTCGTGACCGCCGTCAATGGCACCTACGACCTCGGTGGCCTGCCGGGGGGCACCTACACCCTGGGCTTCTCCGACCCGGCCTCCGGCATCTCGGAGTTCTGGAGCG